>NZ_JBSGDY010000051.1:0-38582 GCF_053602615.1 Micromonospora sp. NPDC004336 | reverse complement strand
GGGCGACCAGCCGGCCGGCGGCGGTGTCGACCCGCACCGACACCCGGTCGCCGAGGGTGAGCCCGGCCGTCCCGGCGGCGGCGGGCCGCAGGTCGGCCTCCGCGCGCACGTCCCCGCCGAGTGTCGTACGGCTGGTCAGCGTGCCGGCGCCGGTGAGTCGGCCGTCGGTGACGCGCCAGTCGCCGGCGGTGCCCCGCCAGCCGGCGAGGCCGGCGTCGAAGCGTTCGTCCACCCGGCCCGTGGTGACGGGTGCGGGCCGCGCGCCGTCCGACGGGCCGGCGCCGACGTTCACGGTCGGCCAGCCGTCGAGCCAGTCGAGGCGGTCGAGCAGCATCGGCCGTTCGTTGACGCCGAACGGCTCGTCCAGGTAGGGGTCGGCCCGGTCGATGGCGTGGTAGACGATCCAGTCCTGGCCGGACAGGTCGGTGAGGAAGCCGTTGTGGCCGGTGCCGATCCAGCGGTTGCCGTTCTGGGCGAGCACGGGGGTGCCGCCGGCCCGGGACGCGGTCAGCGGGATGCCGTCGCGGTCGACGAACGGGCCGCGCGGGTCGCGGGACCGGCCGACGTGGACGGAGTAGCCGGTGGCCGGGCCGGCGCAGCAGTTCGCGGTGGAGGCGAACAGGTAGTACCAGCCGTCGCGGCGCAGCACGTAGCTGCCCTCGAACTTGTTGTCGACGGCGACCAGGGTCGGCGTGCCGACGGCGCGCAGCCCGTCGGCGGAGAGCTCGGTGACCGAGATGCCGCCGTAGTAGCTGCCGTAGTAGAGGTAGTGCCTGCCGTCGACGTCGGTGAACTGGCTGGGGTCGATGGTCCACAGCCAGCCGCCGCCACCGCCGGGGCGGGGCGCGACCACGGGTTCGTCGGCGAAGGTCCACGGGCCGGTCGGGGTGGGCGCGGTGGCCGCGCCGACGGCGAAGTCGCCGCCGTCGGGGGAGGCGGTGGTGTCGGTGACGGTGACGTACATGACCCAGCGGTCGCCGACCCGGCGCACGTCGGGGGCCCAGAAGCCGGCGCCGGGCGCCGCGTAGGCGGGGCGCTGGTCGGCCCCGAAGGCGTCCCCGACGTACGTCCAGTCCACCAGGTCGGCCGAGCGCGCGGTGGGCACCCGGTGGACCGTCCCCTCGCCCTCGCGCAGCGGGTCGGTGGTGCCGTACGCGTACCAGAAGCCGTCCTCACCCCGGACGATCACGGGGTCGGCGAAGGTGTCGGCGAACCCGGCGGACACCGGGTTGCGGTAGCGGGAGTCGGGTGCGGCGGCGGCCGGCGCGGACGCCGTCCCGGCCAGGACCAGGGCGACGACGGCGGCGAGCGCTCCGGCGCGGCGGAGATGTCCCATCAGACCTGCCTCGGGTGGGAGATGTCGACCAGGATCAGTGGAACCGTTTCTACAACGTTGGATACAACGTTGTAAAGGCTCGGCGAAACCTTCGGTGGGCACCGCAAGGTGTCCGTGCCAGCATGGGGCGGTGACAACCACCGCCGCTGACGGCAGGGCCCTGGCCCGGCTCGCCACCCTGCTCGCCGACGACACCCGCGCCACCATCTGCCTGGCCCTGCTCGACGGCCGGGCGTGGACGGCCGGGGAGTTGGCCCGGCTCGCCGGCGTGGCCCCCTCCACGGCCAGCGACCACCTCACCCGCCTGGTCCGGGGCGGCCTGCTGGTGGAGGAGCGGCAGGGGAGGCACCGCTACCTCCGGCTCGCCAACCCCTCGGTCGCCCAACTCGTCGAGGACCTGGCCGGCCACGCGCCCGGTCGGCCGGAGCCGGCCCGCTCGCTGCGCGCCGTCCGCGCCGGCGCCGCCCTGGCGTACGCCCGCACCTGCTACGACCACCTCGCCGGCCGCCTCGGGGTGCTGCTGCGCGACCGGCTGCTCGCGCGGGGGCTGCTCGACGGCGCCGGTGGGCTGGCGCTGACCCCGGCCGGCCTGGGCTGGCTGGACGAGCTGGGGGTGCCCGTGGCACCGCTGCGGGCCGCCCGCCGCCCCCTCGTGCGCGACTGCCTGGACTGGACCGAGCGGCGCGCGCACCTGGCCGGCGCGCTGGGCGCGGCGCTGTGCGACCGGTTCCTCGACGCGGGCTGGCTGACCCGGGGCGGCGGCCGGTCGATCCGGCTCACCCCGGCGGGCGGCCCGGCGCTGGCCGCCGCGCTCGGCATCGCCCCGGCCGACCTCGCCCCGGACGCGGCGCCGGACACCGGCGGCGGCCGCGCCTGACCGTCACCCATTGCCCGCACCGAGTCGTGGTGGCGGACGTTTCGGCGGCCACCGAAGAATCGCGGCCCTACCGTCGTCGGGTGACCATCGACCACCTCGTCATTCCGCCCGCGCCCGGCACCCCGCCGTGCGGCCCGCCCACCCACCATCCCGACTCCGGCTGGACGGTGACGCGGCACGCCGACGTGCGGGCGGTGCTCACCGACCCGGCCTGCCAGGTTCCCGTCGCCCCGGACGGAGCGCCCGGCACGCTGGCCTGGCTGCGCGGCACCGTCAGCCGGTTCAGCGCCCCGCACCGGCACCCGACCCGCCGGGCCGCCGGGGTCGCCGCGCTGGCCCCGGTCGACCACGACGAGCTGCGTGCCGCCGCGGCCCGGCTGGCCGGGGAGGTGCTCGACCGCGCCGACGACCGGCTGGACGTGATGTCCGCGCTCGCGCGCCACGTACCCCTGCGGGTGCTGGCGGCGCGGCTCGGGCTCACCGATCCGGCGGCGGCCGTGCCGGCGGTGACCGCCGTGGCGGCGGCCTACCACCCCGGCGCCGACGCGGCGCGGGTCGCGGCGGCCGACCAGGCGGTCTCGGCGCTGCTCGCGATCACGCCGCCGGGCCCGCCCGAGGCGGTGGCGAACCGGATCGGGCTGCTGGTGCAGGCGTGCGACGCCACCGCCGGGCTGATCGGCGCCGCGACCCGCCACGGCCTGGCGCTGCCCGAGGCCGTGTCGACCGACGACCTGCTCGCCGAGGTGCTCCGGCTCGACCCGTCGGTACGCGGGACCCGGCGGGTCGCGGTCGCGCCGACGCGGCTGGCCGGCCACGACCTGGCGGTGGGCGACGCGGTGCTGCTGCGCTTCGACGCCGCCAACCGGGATGCCGCCGTGCACGCCGACCCGGACCGGTTCGCGCCCGGCCGGCCCGGCGCGGCCCTGACCTTCGGCGCGGGGCCGCGCGGCTGCCCCGGCGAGCGGCACGCCCTGGCCCTGGCCGCCGGGGTGGTGCAGGTGCTGCGCGACCGCTGCCGGAGCGTGGCCGCTCCGGTGGATCATGAACCACACGCGCTGCTGCGCGTCCCGACGAGTATCGAGGTGGAAATCCGATGAACGAGCGCTGCGCCGCCTTCCACGCCCTGCACCACGCCGACCGACCGCTGCTGCTGCCCAACGCCTGGGACCACGCCAGCGCCGCCGCGTTCGTCGCGCGCGGACATCAGGCGGTCGGCACCACCAGCCTCGGGGTCGCGGCCGCCGCCGGCCTGCCGGACGCGGCGGCGGCCACCCGGGACGAGAACGTCCGGCTGGCCCGGTCGCTGCGCCGGCTCCCGGTGCTGCTCAGCGTCGACGTGGAGGGGGGCTGCGACGACGACCCGGCGGCCGTCGCCGACCTGGCGGCCGAGCTGGCCGACCTCGGCGTGGTCGGGATCAACATCGAGGACGGGCGCGCCGACGGCACCCTCGACCCGATGGAGCTGACGGCGGCGAAGGTGGCCGCCGTCAAGGCCGCGGTGCCCGACCTGTTCGTCAACGCCCGCACCGACACGTGGTGGCTCGGCACGCCCGACCCGCTGCCGCAGACCCTCGCCCGGGCGCGCGCCTACGCGGCCGCCGGCGCCGACGGCATCTTCGTGCCCGCGGCGCCGGACACCGGGACGATCGCGGCGCTCGTCGCCGGCATCGACCTGCCCCTGAACGTGCTGCACCAGCCGGGCGGGCCCAGCCTCGCCGAGCTGGGGGCGCTCGGCGTGGCCCGGGTGAGCACGGGATCGCTGCTCTTCCGGGCCGCGCTCGGCGCCGCCCTGGACACCCTGGACGCCGTCGGGGCCGGCGGCGCGGCGCAGCCGGAACCGCCCTCGTACGCCGAGGTGCAGGGGCTGAGCGAGGCGTCCCGGCCGTAGCGGTTCGTGCCCGGCCGAGCCCGACGGCCAGTCATTAGGAGGAGATAAGAGGATTGTTCGGACTCATCCCGTCACGCCTGATTACGGTGTGCCCAGGGCGATGCACACAGTGATGTCGTGACGGGAGAGAGGACCCGACCATGCGAGTGCCCAGCCGAAGTCCGGGACAGCGGCCCGGTCCCTCCGTCACTCCCGCCGCCCGGACGCGTCGACGCGCGCCCGGTACGCCGCCCCGTCCCGCCGCGCCGGACCTCGACGCCTACCGGGCCGCCGTGGCCGACCTGCTGGTCGAGGTCGGCGCGCTCGCCGGAGCGCCCTGCACGGCGGCCCGGCAGGTGCTGATCGACGACCGGCTGCGCGAGCCCGCCATCGCCGCCGTGCTCGACGCCACCCCGCAGGGGCTCGTCGGCGCCCGCGAGACGCTGCTGCTGGAGATGGCCCGCTACCAGCCCAACCCGCGCAGCTCCGCCGCCGACCTCACCGCGCTGGTCCGGATCTACCTGCTCTCCCGCGTCGACGTCATGTGGTGGCGCGATGCCCCCACCTTCGGCACCGACGCCCAGGTCGACGCCAGCCCCGACCTGGTGGACCTGGAGTGGCTGCGCCGCCGCGACCTGCTGCGCTTCCGCTACACGGAGCAGCCGAGGACGCTGCTCGGGCGGGGGCTGCGGGCGGCCTCCCGGCGGCTGCGGCCCGCCGCCACGCCACGCACCGCCGGGCTGCGGTTCCGCCGGGCCCGGCGGGAGGTCGTGGCGCTGCTCAACGACATCGGCCGCGAGTTCGCCGCCAACACCCCGTCGGCCACCCCGCCGCTGTGGGTGACCAGCCTCGTGCGCAGCGCCGAGCACCAGCACCGGCTGCGCCGCCTCGGGTACGCGGCAATGGTGCCCAGCGGGCACTGCCTGGGTTGGGCCGTCGACGTCGAGCTGGAGTGGTTCGACCGCTTCGGCGCCCGGGAGACCCTCGCCGAGCTGCTGCTGGCCCGGCAGCAGGCCGGCGAGGTCAACGTCGTAGACGAGGGGCAGGCGTGGCACCTGTGTCTCGCGCCCACCGCGGTCCGTCGGCTGCGCCGGGCGTACGAAGCCGAGATGGGGGTCTGAGCCGATGTGCGGCATCGCGTTGAGCCTTGGCCCCGAGGCCGACCCGACGACCTTCCGGCGGATGCTCGCCACCCTCGCCCCGCGCGGCGAGGTCACCGAGACCCGCTACGAGAACGGCCTGCTCACCGGCACCCGCCGGCTGCCGATCGTGGACCGCGACCGCGCCGTGCAGCCGTGGGCCTCCGCCGACGAGCGGTGGCTGCTCTGCTACAACGGCGAGGTCTTCAACCACCACGAGCTGCGCGCCGAGCTCGTCCGGCTGGGGCACCGCTTCCGCAGCGCCAGCGACACCGAGGTGGTGCTCGCGGCGTTCCTGCGCTGGGGCGAGGGCATGGTGACCCGGCTGCGCGGCGAGTACGCCTTCGCCGTCGTGGAACGGGCCACCGGCCGGGCCTACCTGGTCCGGGACCCGCTCGGCGTCAAGCCGCTGTACTGGGCCCGCACGCCCGGCTGCCTGCACGTCGCCAGCGAGGTGAAGGCCCTCGTCGGGCACCGCGCCCCGATCGCCGAGGTGCCGCCCGGGCACCACGGCTGGGCCGAGCCCGACGGGTCGGTCCGGCTGCGCGCGTACGTCGACCTGCTCTCCCTCGGCGACGGGCTGCCGGTGGTGGACGACCCGGACGAGGCCGCCCTGCTCGTCCGTGCCGCCCTCACCGACAGCATCCGGATGCGCGTCGACACCGACCTGACCGTCGGGGTGGTGCTCTCCGGCGGGCTGGACAGCTCGCTGGCCCTGCTGCACGTGCGCGAGATGCACCCCGACTGCGTGGCGGTCACCGTGGGCGTGCCGGACAGCCCCGACGTGGCGTACGCGCGGCGGCTGGCGCGGGACCTGGGCGTGCCGCACGAGGTGGTCGAGCTGCGCCCCCGCGACATCCGGCTGGCCGACATCCGGGAGGCCATCCGGATCTCGGAGCTGACCGAGTACGGCGACATCATCAACGCCGTGGTCTCCGTGCCGCTGTTCCGCCGGCTGCGCGAGCTGGGCGTCAAGGTGGTGCTCACCGGGGACGGCTCCGACGAGCTGTTCGGCGGCTACCCGATGTACCACGAGGTCGGCCCCGAGGCGTCCCGCCGGCTCTTCCTGCACAAGATCCGCAACCTCTGCCGTACGGAGTTGCAGCGCGTCGACCGGGCCAGCATGGGGCACGGGGTGGAGGCCCGCGTGCCGTTCCTCGACCTGAGCCTGGTGGAGCTGGCGATGCGGCTGCCCATCGGGCTGAAGATGCGCGAGGGCCAGGAGAAGTGGATCGTCCGGCGGGCCTTCGCCGACCTGCTGCCCGACTACGTGCGGCGCCGGCCGAAGAACCCGATGTCGTACTCGTCGGGCCTGCACGAGCGGGCCCGGCTGTACAAGCCGCTCTTCGCCCGGCTGCACCGCTCGTTCGGCTACGACCTGCTCGAACCGGTGCGCCGCGACTTCGACAGCGTGCTGACCCGCTGCGGCAACGACCTCGACCGGGCGCTGGCGGCCGGCCGGGCCCGGCCCGACTACACCGTCCTGGAGCACGCCCGGGACCTGGTGGGCGCGGCGAAGTGGAACGCCGCGCCGATGGTGCGCCGGCTGGTCGGCCCGCGCCGCACCCGGGGTGACGAGGCGCCGCTGCCGGGGTGAGGTGCCGCCCCGGGGTTGACTCTGACACGGTGTCACCGTCGACCGTAGGGGGGCCATGTTCACCATCGGAGACTTCGCCCGACTGGGCCGGGTGTCGGTGCGGATGCTGCGCCACTACGACAGCATCGGACTGCTCCGCCCGGCCTCGGTCGACCCGCACACCGGCTACCGGTACTACACCGCCGACCAGCTGCGCCGGCTCAACCGGGTGATCGCCCTCAAGGAGCTGGGCCTCACCCTGGCCCAGGTCCAGGCCATCCTGGACGACGTCGTCGACGTCGCCGAGCTGCGTGGCATGCTGCGGCTGCGCCGGGCGCAACTGGAGGCGCAGGTGGCGGCGGACACCGCCCGCCTGGCGGCGATCGGGGCGCGGCTCCGGATGATCGAGACGGAGGGTCGGATGACCACCGAGGACGTCGTACTCAAGCAGCTCCCGCCGGTCCGCCTGGCGGAGTTGAGCGCCACCGCCCGCAGCTACCAGACGCCGGACGTCGGCCCGGTGATCCAGCCGCTCTATCCCGAGCTGTTCCGCCGGCTGGCCGCCGCCGGGATCCAGCCGAGCGGGCCGGGAATCGCCTGGTACGCCCCGGCGGGGGAGGCCGACGGCGAGGCGGTCGTCGTGCACGCCGGGGTGACCGTCGCGGGCGATCCCGGCCCGGCGGCCGACGTGGCCGTGGTCGACCTGCCGGCGGTGGACGCCGCGGCGACGATCGTGCACCGCGGCCCGATGGACGAGGTCGAGCGGAGCATGGCGGTGCTGGCCCGCTGGATCGAGGAGCACGGCTACCGGGCGGACGGGTTCGCCCGCGAGGTCTACCTCGACTACTGCCAGGACGACCCGGAGAACGGCGTCACCGAGCTGCAACTGCCGGTCCGTTCGGCCTGAGCGCCGCCGCCGGGTGCCGGACCGCCGACGCTTGAGTTTCACCGACGGGGTGCCGGACCGCCGGCGCTCGCGCGTGACCGACGGGTGCCTGACCGCCCGGCACCCGTCGGGCGAGCGCGGGGCGGCTGCCGGTGGCCGGGTCGCTCTTCGGGTCCCAGTTCGGGTTGCGGTGCCGCCCGTGGTGTCAGGAGCCGGCGTCCGGCCGGTCGGTGGCGGCCCGGATCCGGTCGACCAGCTGCTCCAGCGCGGTGACCTCCGCGCGTAGCGCCGCGCGGCCCTGTCGGGTCAGGCGCAGCCAGGTGCACGGTCGGCGGCCCTCGTAGCCCTTGGTCACCTGGAGCAGCCCGGCCTGCTCCAGGATCCTCAGGTGCCGGTTGAGGTTGCCGTCGGTCAGCCCGAGCTCGTCGCGCAGGGTGGCGAAGCGGCATTCGCGGGTCTCGCTCAACACGGTGAGGATGCCGAGCCGCACCCGCTGGTGGACGACGTCGTCGAGGGCCGTCGCCGGGTGCGGGGGCTGCTGGTCGCTCACGCGCGGCGGGCCGTGGCCAGGCGGGCGGCCGACACGGCGAGCAGGGGCAGGGCCATCAGGACAAGATAGTGGCCCGGCCGCAGGCCGAGTTGACCACCGAGGGAGTCGGCGCCCAGCGCCCAGGCCGGGATGGTGCCCAGCGGGTACGTCGTGCAGAGCCACCCGGCGAGCAGGACGATCCACAGCCCCGCGGCGACCAGGCCGCGGCTGCGTTCGGCCCAGCCCAGCACGAGGACCGTCGCCGCGAGGGGCAGCAACGGGGAGAGCAGGCCCGACCAGTACGGGCCGGCCGCCACGGTCAGGCCGTCCGGCGCCGGCCGGGTGGGCACCGCCGCGATCACCGCCAGCAGGGCCAGCACGCCGAGCCCGGTGCCGACGAAGGCCGGCCACGCCACCCGTACGCCGAGCCGGCGGGCGCGCCAGCGGTACCACCCGGCGCTGCCGGCGAACAGCAGCGGGATGCCGGCGAACCAGTAGACGTAGGAGAGCACCGGCTGCCGCTGCTGGTCGGGCAGCCCGGCCCAGAAGGGGTGCTCCGCGTCGATCGCGTCCAGCGGGGCGAAGGGCGCCTCGTAGAGGGCGGCGCTGGCCAGCAGCAGCACCCCCACCGCGGCGGCGGGCAGCCAGGCGCCGCCGTGCGCCCGGCGGGCGGTGCGGTCGCGGAGCCGGTGGAGCTCGGTCAGGGTGCGTTCGGCCTCTGCGGTCGGGTCGGGGTCCATCGGTCCACCTCTGCTCTGCACAAGAGAACACTTTGTTTCACAAAGCGTAGGCGGCGGCGGCTCCGTCCACAAGGCCCGGTGCCTGCGTCGAGGAGTGCCGGGCCCGGCGCGGGGTAACACCGGGACCATGGCGGAGCTGGACGTGATGGTGGTCGGGCAGGTCGCCCGTGACCTGGTGCTGCTGGTCGACGAGGTGCCGGAGGCCGGCGGCAGCGCGCCGGTGCGCCGCCGCCGCGAGCTGCTCGGCGGCAAGGGGGCCAACCAGGCCGTCGGCCTCGCCCAGCTCGGCGCGTCGGTCGGGCTGCTCGGCGTGGTCGGCGACGACGAGGTGGGGGAGCGGCTGCTGGCGCAGGCGCGGGCCGACGGCATCGACGTGGAGCGGGTGCTGCGCCGGCCCGGCACCCCGACCGGGCTCATCGTCGACGTGGTCGACGCCGCCGCCCGCTGGCGCTACCTCGAGGACCTGCCCGAGGCCACGCTGCTCGGCCCGGACGACGTGGCCGGGGCCGCCGACGCGCTGCGCGCCGCGCGGGCCGCCCTGGTGCAGTTGCAGCAGCCGGCGGGGGCGGCCCTGGTCGCGGCCCGGACCGCCCGGGAGGCCGGCCGGCTGGTGGTGCTCGACGGCGCCCCGACCGACCCGGCCGACGCCGACGAGCTGCTGGCCCTCGCCGACGTGCTGCGCGCCGACGCGCAGGAGGTCGAGCTGATCACCGGCGACGCGCCGCGCGACGCCGAGGGCGGGCTCGCCGCCGGACGCAAGCTGCTGCGGCGCGGCCCGTCCCTGCTGGCGATCGAGGTCGCGGGGCGGGGCAACGCGTTCGTCTGGCCGGAGGGCGAGCTGTTCCTGCCGCTGAGCGAGACGCCCACCGTGGACGACACCGGCGCCGGCGACGCGTTCGTCGCCGCGCTGACCCTCGGCCTGCTGCGCGGTGAGCCCCGGGACCGGGTGGCCCGGTACGCCGTGGCCGCCGCCGGCGCCACCGTCGGCCACCCGGGCGGCCGCCCCGCGCTGACCGACGAGGCGATCCGGGAGCAGCTCGCGCGGATTCCCGCCGGCTGACCGCCGCGCGCCGTACGCCGGGCGGGGGCGACCGATCGGCCGGTGGACAACCCTCGATTCCTGCCCTAGCGTCCGGAAGATATGCGGAGGACTCTCCTGGGCGCCGGTGTCGCCCTGCTGCTCGCCGTGACCGCCTGCTCCGGCGCGGAGCCCGGGCCGACCGCGCCGCCGGGGGCGGCGACGCCGGCCGGCACGCCCAGCGCCTCGCGGCAGGACCCCGACCAGGTCGAGAAGACCCTGGCCAGCCTGCGCAAGGTGAACGACCTGCCGCTGTACGAGATGACCTACGTCGGGGCGTACGACGCGACGGTCGGCACCGACGCGCGCCCGGCGAAGGCGTTCGGGTGCTCCCTCTTCGCCGCCACCGGCGACCCGGCCCGGCCCCTGTTCGCCCGCAACTTCGACTGGGACGCCAACCCGGCGATGGTGCTGCGCACCGACCCGCCGGACGGGTACGCCTCGATCTCGGTGGTGGACATGTCCTACCTCGGGGTGGGCCCCGACCCGACCGGCGACCGGCGGCTGCTCAACGCGCCGCTGCTGCCGTTCGACGGGATGAACGAGCGGGGTCTCGCGATCGGGCTGGCCGCCGACGACGGCGCGCGGGCCGTCCCCGTGCCGGGCAGGGCCACCGTCGGGTCGGTCCGCATCCAGCGCCTGGTGCTCGACCAGGCGGCCACGGTGGACGAGGCGGTGGCCGTCTTCGAGCGGCACAACCTCGACTTCACCGACGGCCCGCCCCTGCACTACCTGCTCGCCGACGCGACCGGCGCCTCGGCCGTGGTCGAGTTCGTCGACGGGAAGATGTCGGTCGACAAGGGCCGCGGCGGCTGGCGGGCGCTGACCAACGTGCCGGTCGTCGGGGTCGACGAGCAGCGCCGCCGCGCCGACCACCGGTACGGCGTGATCGCCGCCGCGCTCGACCGGGCGGGCGGCACGGTGGACGCCCCGGCGGCGTTCGAGATCCTCAACGACGTACGCCAGTCGCACACCCGCTGGTCGGTCACGTACGGCCTGCGCAGCGGCGAGGTCCGGCTGACCACCGCGACCGGCGGCGGCGAGCGGCGCTACCAGCTCCCGACGAGCTGACCCGCCCGCCCTCGCCCGGGCACCCGCCCGACGGCCCCGGCGTGGGTCCCGTGGTCGCCCGTGCGCGGCGACAATGTGTCCCCTGGCGGAGCGACGGGCCGACCGGCGGCGACGGTCCGGCGGTCGGGCGGAACGCGGGCGGGCCCTGGAATGCGGGCGGGCCCGGCCCCCGCGGGTGGGGGCCGGGCCCGTCGGTGCGGTGTGCGACTACCAGCTCAGGTAGCTGGGCTGGGTCTGCACGTTCAGCTCGCGGTAGCGGACGAGGTTCGCCGTCCAGGTCCGCCAGTCGGTCAGCTTCAGGACGTCGAAGCCCTTCTGCATGTCGTTTGAGTAGATGTAGCCGTTGTAGTAGTACGCGGACCAGGAGCCACCGCCGGTCAGCCGGTCGGCCGACAGCGGGCCCCGCTCCCAGAAGGCGATCTCCTTGGGGTTGGCGGAGTCGGTGAAGTCCCAGACCGAGATGCCGCCCTGGTACCACGCCTGGACCATGATGTCGCGCCCGAGCACCGGGATCAGCGAGCCGTTGTGCGCCACGCAGTTCTCGGTGTCGGCGTTGTTGCGGGGGATCTTGTAGTAGCTGCGGAAGACCATCTTGCGGGCGTCACCGCGACCGGTGATGTCGTAGACGGCGTCGGCGCCCCGGTCGGGGCCGACGGTCTCGTTGCAGGTGGCCGCGCCGCCGCCGCCCAGCTCGTCGGTGAAGACGACCTTGGTGCCGGTGTTGTTGAACGTGGCCGAGTGCCAGAACGCGAAGTTGACCGTGTCCCGGACCCGGTTGATGACCCGTGGGGCCTCCCGGTTGGAGATGTCCATCAGGATGCCGTCACCCATGCAGGCGCCGGCGGCCAGGTTCTTCTCCGGGTAGGCCGTGATGTCGTGGCAGCCGGTGGTCGCCGAGGCGCCGGGGTGGCCCTCGTAGCCGCCGTCTTCGGGGAAGAGGTTCGGGGTGGCCACGACCGCCGCGTCGGTGGGCTTCTTCAGCGGCACCTTGACGATGGAGATGGAGTCGTGCGGCGGCTGGCAGTCGGGGAACTCGGCCCGCGGGCTGTACGAGGAGACGTACAGGTAGACCGTCCCGCGCGTCCTGGCGGGCACGAGGGTGTGGGTGTGCGAGCCGCAGGCCGTCTCGACCGCCTTGACGTAGCGCGGGTTGGCCTTGTCGCTGATGTCGAAGACCTTGATGCCCTCCCACGACTCCTTGATCGTCGCGGACGTGCCGGTGCTGTTGCACGAGTCGTCGCTGCGGGGGGAGTCGGTGGAGAGGAACAGCAGGTCGTCGTAGACGGAGATGTCGTTCTGCGAGCCGGGGCAGTACACCTGCGACACGACCGTCGGCGCGGTCGGCCGGGAGATGTCGTAGATGACGAACCCGTTGTAGTTGCCCGCGAAGGCGTAGCGGCCCTGGAAGGCGAGGTCGCTGTTGGTGGCGTCCAGCGGGGCCTGCTTCGGCAGGTTGGCGACCTGCCGCAGGTTGGGGCTGCTGACGATCTCGTCGACGCCGGGGATGGTGTTGGTGGTGTCCACTGTGCCGGACGGGGCGGAACCCGTCGCCACCCCGGCGTTGCCCGCCGGGGCGGTGGCGACGCTGGCGAGGAGGAGGCCGGCCGCGGCGATGCTCACGGTGGTGAGCCGTCGGGCCCGCGGGGTGCGGAATCTGATCATCGGCGAGGCCCTTCGCAAGGGGATGACGATTGTCGACACCTTACCGCCCGATGAGGGTCATCGATGTGACCTGGGTCACATGTCAGGCTCTCCGTCAATGGATACGATCGCCATGACCTCTACCGGGGGGAGTGGCCCATGACCAACCGGCGCGCGCGGATCCTGGCCGTCGTCACATCCGTGCTCGTGGTGTCGGTCGGCGCCGTCGTCCTGTCCCGGTCCGGCGAGGAGCCGACCGCGCCCGCCGCGCGACCGGCCGCCGCCCCCGCCTCGGCCTCGGCCGCCGCCCCGGTCGATCCCGGGCGCCCCGCCGTCATCGTGCCGGGCCGTCCGGGCGAGACCGCCGCGGTCCGTCCCGCCGAGGAGCTGCGCGGCGTCGCCGCGTCCCGGCACAACTCGATGGACGTCTGGTTCGTCCGGATGATGATCCCGCACCACGCCCAGGCCCTGGAGATGGCCGAACTGGCCCCCGACCGCGCCGCCGACCCCGACCTGCGCGCCCTCGCCGCGCGGATCAGGGCCAGCCAGGGCCCCGAGATCGGCATGATGCGCGGCTGGCTGCAGGCCCGGGGGCTCACCACCGACGTGCCGGGGCACGACCACGGCAGCATGCGGGGCATGCAGTCGCCCGAGGCGATGCGTCGGCTCGCCGCGGCCCGGGGCGCCGAGTTCGACCGGCTCTTCGTCGCGATGATGAGCGAACACCACCGGGGCGCGGTGCAGATGGCCACCGACCTGCTCGGGGTCGGCTCCGACCTCACCCTGTCCGAGTTCGCCAACTCCGTGGCCACCGAGCAGACCGTGGAGATCGACCGGATGCGCGACGTGCTGGCCCCCTGACCCCGGCCCGGCGGCCCGCCCGCGCGCTGCGGGGGCCGGACCGGTCCGGGCCCGGCGGCCCGCCCGCACGTGGCGTGGGGGCCTGGTCCGTCCGGCGCCCTGAGCTGCCCGGCGACGGCGGGACGTACGCTGGGTGACCGTGGACCGCACGATCTTCGGCCGCCCGCTGCGCGGCGTCGCCTTCGACGTCTGCGTCTCCGCCATGGTGGTGCTCTTCGGCCTCCTCGGCCTGGTGAACCAGCCCGGCGGGTGGAAGGCCACCCTGGTCGGGGTCGCGATGGCGGTGGCGCTGCTGTTCCGGCGGAGCCACCCGTCGGCGGTCACCGCCGTCGTGGCGGTGCTCGCCCTGCTCCAGGTGCTCGCCGGCTGGGGCCCGCTGGCCTTCGACGTCGCGGTGCTGATCGCCCTCTACAGCGTCGTGAAGTACGCCGACCGGCTCCGCGACGGAGTCCTCGCCGGGATCGTCGCCGCCGTCGGGGTGGTGCTCGCCGCCCTCCAGACCCGGGGCGTTGGCGCCTGGTGGGCCACCGCGATCTACTTCGGGCTGGTCACCGGGGCGGTCTGGCTGGTCGCGCTGAACGTGCGGACCCGCCGGCTCTACGTGCTCAGCCTCGAGGAGCGGGCCGCCACCCTGGAGCGGGAACGCGAGGCGGAGGCCCGCGCCGCCGTCGCCGGGGAACGCGCCCGCATCGCCCGGGAACTGCACGACGTGGTGGCGCACAGCATGGCGGTCATGATCGTGCAGGCGGACGGGGCGCGCTTCATGCTCGACCGCGACCCGGAGACCGCCCGGCACGCGGTGAAGGTTGTCGCCGACACCGGCCGGCAGGCGCTGGAGGAGATGCGCCGGCTGGTCGGCGTACTGCGGGAGACCGACCCCTCCGCCGCCGCCCCCGAGGCGGCGGTCGGCGGCGCGGGGGTGACCGCCGACCCGGAGCACCGGCGGCTGGCGCTGACCGAGCTGCCCGCCCTGCTCGACCGGTTCCGCGCCGCCGGCCTGCGCGTGCGCCACACGGTCACGGGCGAGCCGGCGCCGCTGCCACCCGGCCTGGAGCTGACCCTCTACCGGGTCGTGCAGGAGGGGCTGACCAACGCGCTCAAGCACGCCGGGGTCGGCGCCGAGGTCGAGGTCACCCTCCGGCACGGCGGCGACGCCGTCGTCGTCCGGCTGGTCGACGACGGGCGCGGCCGCCCACCGGTCAGCCCCACCCCGTCCGGCGGGCACGGCCTGGTGGGCATGCGCGAGCGGGTGAGCGTGTACGACGGCAGCCTCGCCGCCGGCCCCCGACTGGGCGGGGGCTGGCAGGTCGAGGCGCGGCTGCCGCTACCGTCGACGCCCGGGACGACGACGGAGGTGGCGGCGGCATGACGGTCCGCGTGGTGATCGTGGACGACCAGGCGCTGGTCCGCGCCGGCTTCCGGATGGTGCTGGGCTCCCAGCCCGACCTGGAGGTCGTCGGCGAGGCGATCGACGGCGCGGACGCGCTGCGGGTGCTGGCCCGGGTCGAGGCCGACGTCGTGGTGATGGACGTCCGAATGCCGACCATGGACGGGGTGGAGGCCACCCGCCGGATCTGCCGGGACCGGCCCGCCGGGTCGCCCCGCGTGCTGGTGCTCACCACCTTCGACACCGAGGCGGACGCCTTCGCCGCGCTGCAGGCCGGCGCCAGCGGCTTCCTGCTCAAGAACGTCCCGCCGGAGGAGTTGCTCGCCGCCATCCGGGTGGTCGCCCAGGGCGACTCGGTCGTCGCCCCGTCGATCACCCGCCGGCTGCTCGACCGCTTCGCCGGCCGGCTCGGCCCCGGCCCCGCCGAGGACCCCCGCCTCGCGCAGCTCACCGAGCGGGAGCGGGAGATCCTCCTGCTGGTGGCGCAGGGGCTGTCCAACGCCGAGATCGCCGCCCGGGTGCACGTCGCCGAGGCGACCGTGAAGACGCACGTCGGGCGGATCCTGGCCAAGCTCCAGCTCCGCGACCGCGTGCAGGCCGTGGTGCTGGCGTACGAGAGCGGGCTGGTCACCCCCGGCGGCTGAGCGGGCGTACGACCCAGGTCGTACGGGTCCGCCCCGTCAGGGGCACCCTCGGTCGCAGCGGAGCCGAGCGCGCGGGTGGACGCCCGAGGGCCGCCGCGCCCATAGCGTCGGAGACGTCCCAGTCACGATCTCCACGGGGAGCTCCACGTGTCCGTCGCACCCCCCGCGCACGCCACCGCCGGCGTCGCGGTCACCGCCCGCGGCCTGACCAAGCGGTACGGCGCCGGCCAGGCCGCCGTCGTCGCCCTCGACGGCGTCGACGTCGACTTCGCCGCCGGCCGGTTCACCGCCATCATGGGCCCGTCCGGCTCCGGCAAGTCCACCCTGATGCACTGCCTCGCCGGGCTGGACCGACCCACCTCCGGCAGCGTACGCATCGGCGACGCCGACCTCGCCCGCCTCGACGACCGGCGGCTCACCCTGCTGCGCCGCGACCGGGTCGGCTTCGTGTTCCAGAAGTTCAACCTGCTGCCGGCGCTGACCGCCGAGGAGAACATCGTGCTGCCGCTGGCGATCGCCGGCCGCCGGCCGGAGCCGGCCTGGCTGCGCCAGGTCGTCGCCGCGGTGGGGCTCGCCGACCGGCTGCGCCACCGGCCCGCCGAGCTCTCCGGCGGCCAGCAGCAGCGGGTGGCGGTGGCCCGCGCGCTGATCACCAAGCCGTGGGTGGTCTTCGCCGACGAGCCGACCGGCAACCTCGACTCGCGCTCCGGCGCGGAGGTGCTGCGCCTGCTCCGGGAGGCCGTCGACACCCTCGGCCAGACCGTGATCATGGTGACCCACGACCCGTCCGCCGCCGGGCACGCCGACCGGGTGGTCTTCCTCGCCGACGGGCGGCCCGTGCGGGACCTCGCCGCGCCGACCCCCGAGCGGGTGCTGGACACCCTCGCGGGCCTCGACCCCGCGCGCGTGCCGGCCGCCGGGCACCCGGCGGTGGCCCGGTGATCCGCCTGACCCTGCGCCAGCTCCGGGCCGAGGCGCTGCGCCTGCTGCTCTCCTCGCTGGCCATCGTGCTCGGCGTCGCCTTCATCGCCGGCACGCTGATCTTCGTCGACGGGATGCGCGCCGGGGCGTACGACCGGGCGGGCGCCTTCGACCGGCACACCGACCTCGCCGTCTACCCCGCCACGAAGGACCCGCTGCCGGCCGCGCTGGTGGACCGGGTGCGCGCGCTCGACGGGGTGGCCGCCGCCGAGGGGGAACTGCTCGGCTCCGGCGGCGTCGTCGGCGCCGACGGCCGCCCCGTGCTCGGCTACGCCGTGCTCGCCGCCGTCCCCGTCGACGACGCGCTGCGCTCGTACGACGTGGTGGCCGGCCGGCTGCCCGACCGCCCCGGCGAGGTGGTGCTGGACGCGCCCACCGCCGCCGAGGAGGGCTTCACCGTCGGCGCGCCGGTCCGCGTCGGCGGCAGCGGGGGAGCGGCCCGCCCGTACACCCTGGTCGGCACGGTCGACGTGGCCGGCACCTCCCGCGACGTCGGCGGCCCGTTCATCGGCCTGGTCGGCGCGGACGCCCTCGCGGTGACCGGGCAGCGGGGCTACGACCGGATCATGGTCGCGGCCCGCCCCGGGACGGACGGGGCCGCGCTCGCCGACCGGGCCGCCGACGTGGCCGGGGCCGGCGCGACCGTCAAGACCCGGCAGCGGATCCTCGACGAGGCGGTCGAGGACGCGGTCCGCGACCTGGAGCAGTTCCACATGGTGCTGCTGACCTTCGCCGGCGTCGCCGTCGTGGTCGCCGGGTTCGTCATCGCCAACACCTTCGCCATCGTGCTGGCCCAGCGGACCCGGCGCACGGCGCTGCTGCGGCTGGTCGGCGCGACCCGGGGACAGACGTTCCGGGCGGCGCTGCTGGAGTCGGCCGTGGTCGGGTCGGTCGCCTCCGCGGCGGGCGTGCTGCTCGGCGTGGCCCTGGCCGGCGGCATGAACCAGCTCATGGGGCGGCTGGACGCGCCGGTCTCCGGCGAGCTGACCGTCACCGGGCCGACCGTGCTGGCCAGCCTGCTGCTGGGCACCGCGATCACGGTGGGCGCGGCCCTGCTGCCCGCCTGGCGGGGCACGCGGGTGCCGCCGGTCGCCGCGCTCACCGACGCGGCGGTCCAGCCCTCGCGTGGCGCGGGCCGGCTCCGGCTCGCCGTCGGCGCGCTGGTCTTCGCCGCCGGGATCGCCGCGCTGGTCGGCGCCGCGCCAGCCGTCCAGGTGGTGCTGGTGGCCGCCGGCGGGGTGCTCACCTTCTTCGGCATCGTGCTGTTCGGGCCGGTGCTGGTGCCGGCGCTGGTCCGGGTGCTGGGCTGGCCCGCCCGCAGGCTGTTCGGGGCCACCGCCGGCCTGGCCGTGGCGAACGCCGTACGCAACCCGCGCCGCATCGCGGCGACCGCCACCGCCCTGGTGATCGGCATCGGCCTGGTGTCGGCGTTCGTGGTCGGCGCGCGCAGCACCAAGGAGGGCATCGAGCGCAGCGTCGACGCCGAGATCGGGGTCGACTGGCTGGTCACCGGGATCGGCGGGGACCTGCCCGCGCCACTGGTCGACGAGCTGCGGGCCCGGCCCGAGCTGGCGGTGGTACACGAGCAGCGCAGCGCCGTCACCGCCGACGTGCAGGTCCGGGCCGCCCATCCCGCCCTGGTCGGCCGGACGCTGACCGGCGTCGTGGCCGGGGACGCCGACGGGCTGGGGCCCGGGTCGGTCCTGGTGCGCCGGGAGCTGGCCGAGGCCCGCGGCTGGACGGTCGGCTCCACGCTGACCCTGCGGGGCCGGTCGTTCCGGGTGGCCGCGGTCGTCACCGACGACGGGCCTGCCCTGGCCGGCAGCCCCGTCCCGGCCGGCCACGTGGTCGACGTGGTGGACGCCGACTTCACCGCCCTCTTCCCGGCCGAGCGGGGCTACCTGGCCGAGATCGACCCGGCCGGTGGGGTCTCCGCCGACCAGGCCCGCGCCGCCATCGAGACGGTGGTCGCCCGCTATCCCACGGCCAACCTGATGGACCAGGGCGCGTACAAGAGGATGCTCACCGGCACCGTCGACATGCTGCTCGCGTTCGTCACCGCGCTGCTCGGCCTGGCCGTGGTCATCGCGCTGGTCGGCGTGGCGAACACCCTGAGCCTGTCGGTGGTGGAGCGGACCCGGGAGAATGCCGTGCTGCGGGCGGTCGGGCTGACCCGGGGCCGGATGCGGGCGATGCTGGCCGCCGAGGCGGTGCTGATGGCGCTGGTCGGCGCGCTGCTGGGGGTCGGCCTCGGCACCGGCGTCAGCGCGGCCGCGATGGCCCTGCTCGCCCGCATCAGCGGGGACTTCGCCGTGGTGCTGCCGCTGGGGCAGCTCGGGCTGATCCTCGGGGTCGCCGTGGTGGCCGCCCTGGTCGCCTCGGTGCTGCCGGCCCGCCGGGCGCTGGCCCGGCCGGTGGTCGAGGCGCTCGGCGACCAGTGACATCCGCCGGCCGGTCCCGCCGCCCACCCCGGGTGGCGGGACCGGCCAGCGGTGCCGGGCCTACAGGCGCTCCACCGCCGGGCCGGAGCAGCGGTTGCGGGTGTCGAAGACGTACCGGGCGTGCCGGACGACGAGGTCGTAGTCGAAGTCATCGTGGTCGGTGACCACGACGACCGCGTCGGCCGCCCGGACCTCCCGCTCGGTCAGGTCCACCACGAGGACCCCGGCCGGGATGTGGTGCGGCTCCGCGTAGGGCTCCACGGCCCGCACGTCCGCGCCGAGGGCCTGCAGGCGCCGGGCGACGTCGACGGCGGGGGAGTCGCGCATGTCGCCGGTGTTCTTCTTGTACGCCAGCCCCAGCAGCAGCAGGCGGGCCCCGCTCACCGCGCGACCGGCCCGGTTCAGCCCGCCCATGATCCGCTGCGTCACGTGCTCGGGCATCTCGTGGTTGACGTCGTTGGCCAGCTCGATGAACCGGAACTGCCGCCCGAGGCGCCGCTTGACCTGCCAGGACAGGTAGCACGGGTCGATCGGCAGGCAGTGCCCGCCCACCCCGGGGCCGGGCCGGAACGGCATGAACCCGAACGGCTTGGTCTCGGCCGCCTCGATCGCCTGCCAGACGTCGATGTCCAGGTGGTGGGAGAGCATGGTCAGCTCGTTGATCAGCGCGATGTTGACCTGCCGGAAGGTGTTCTCGATCAGCTTGGTCAGCTCCGCCACCCGGGTGGAGCCCACCGGCACCGTCCGCTCCACGATCCGCCGGTAGAACCCGTCCACCCGGGACAGGGACTCCGCGTCCACCCCGGAGACCACCTTCGGGGTGTTCTCCAGCCGCCACGCCCGGTTGCCCGGGTCGATCCGTTCCGGGCTGTAGCCCAGGTGGAAGTCGCCGGGGCTGCGCAGCCCGCTGGCCGACTCCAGCAGCGGGCGCAGCAGCTCCTCGGTGGTGCCGGGGTAGGTGGTCGACTCCAGGACCACCGCGCAGCCCGGCCGGACGTACGGGCCGATGCCCGTGCCGGCCTGCTCCACGAAGCTGAGGTCGGGCGTGCCGTCGCGCAGCGGCGTGGGCACGGTGATGACGCAGATGTCGAAGCCCTCGGCGTCGGCGTACTCGGTGCTCGGGCGGTACCGGCCGCTGCCCAGCGCCCGGCCGAGCCGGTCGGCGGGGATGTCCTCGACGAACGACTCGCCCGACGCGAGCCGCTTGACCCGGTCGGCGTCGACGTCGAGGCCGACCACGTCGAGACCGGCCTCGACGGCCCGCATGGCCAACGGCAGACCGACGTACCCCTGGCCGATCACGACCAACTTCTCAACGCTCACCCGGACTCCCGAGGCAGACGGAAACGATCCTGCCCGGGAGCCTAGGGCGATCCGTGTGCCCGTAAGTCCGTTTTGGGATTATCGATGCCGCTGAGGCGGACGGAGCGTCAGTGACGCGTCACGATCGGCTCTGTCGGTCGCCGGTCCTGACGGCGTCGGGGCCGGCGCGTGGCGCGGGTGCCCGGCGGGGCCGGCGCGGTGGGTCAGGCCGCCCCGTCGCGCGGCGTGCTGCCGCCGCCCCCGCCGGCCGGCGGATTGTCCGGGTTCGTGGGCGTGCTCTGGGTGTTGGTCGGCGCCGGGTCCGTGGGCTCCGTCGGGGCGGTGGACGTGGGGGCACCGGTGGGCCCCGGGTCCGTGCTGCCCGTCGGCTCCGGGGACTCCGGGCCCGCCGACCCGCTCGGCTGCGGCGAGACTGGGGGGACGGTGGACGACGGCGACGGGCTGGAGGTGGATCCGGCCGGCCGGAACGGTCGGTTCCGGTTCGTGTCCTGTTCCTCCTGCGTCGGCGTCTCGGCGTCCCCGCTCGGCGCGGTGGCCGGCGCGGTCGTCTTCGGCACGTTGACCGCCGGCGCGTCGGCCTCGCCCGCCGCGCCGAGTGCCGCCCCCAGGCCCGCGAGCGCCACCAGCACCGCCGCGGCCGCGCCGACCAGGGTGCCGCGGCGCTTCCTGCGCGCGGCGGCGACCGCCCCGGCCGGCAGGTCGGTGCGGGTGCCCGGGTCGGCGCCGCGCAGCGCGGCGACGCCCGGGGCGGGCACCATCGCGGTCGGCGCGGACGGGTCGGAGACGGCGGCGCGGGCTGCCTCGGCCATCGCCGCCGCGCTGCCGAACCGGTCGGCCGGGTCCTTCGCCAGGGCGCGGGAGACCAGCGCGCGCACCGCCTCCGGGATGTCGTTCGGCAGCTCCGGCGGCTCGTCGTCGAGGTGCCGGACGGCGACCTGGAGCGGGTTGTCGCCGGTGAACGGCGGGCTGCCGCTGAGGCAGCAGTAGGTCACGGCGCCGAGGGCGTAGATGTCGGTCGCCCCGGAGACCGGCCGGCCGGCGGCCTGCTCGGGCGCCATGTAGAGCGCGGTGCCGGGCACGGCGTTCGTGCTGGTGATGCTGGTGACGTTCGTCGACCGGGCGACGCCGAAGTCGACCAGCACGACGCTGCCGTCCTCCTGCACCAGCAGGTTGCTCGGCTTGACGTCGCGGTGCACGATCCCGCCCAGGTGCGCGGCGTGCAGCGCCTGCGCCACCTGCGCGACGATCGCCATCGTCTCGCCCACGTCGAGCCGGCCGACGGCCTCGATCCGCTTGGACAGCGGCTGGCCGGTGACGAACTCCATGACCAGGTAGTCGGCCCGGCTGCCGTCGGGCAGGTCGTCCTCGCCGCAGTCGAAGACCTGGACGATGCCGGGGTGCCGCAGCGCGGCCATGATCCGCGCCTCGGCGCGGAAGCGGGCGATGAAGTCGGGATCGGAGACCAGCGCGGGCAGCAGGACCTTGACCGCGACCTGACGGCCGAGGACGAGGTCCTTGGCCCGCCAGACGTCGCCCATGCCGCCCGTGGCGACACGCTCGTCCAGGCGGTACCGACCGCTGAGTACGACCTCCGGTGACAACACAGCACCACCGTACCCAGACCGGCGTCGAACGGCGCGTCGTGAGCGGGGCGCCCGGCGGTCGCGGCCGGCCCGGCCGGGGCTGCCGGCCCGCGCGCGCCTCGGATATGCTGTGACCGCTCCGGGACGCTGCGTGACAAGATCCGCCCATCGCCGCCATACGCTGGGCGAACGTCACCTTCGTCGGCGCTCCGTTCGCATGCAGCGTCGCGACTCGGCGCCGCGTTACGGCGACCCGCCCTACGATCGGCTAGATAATTCTCACTCTTTTGCCGACCGGCACCGACTTGTCCGATCGGACGGGCGCTCCTACCGTTAGCCCGACTCGGGCCCGCCCCACGGGCGTAGCCGGCGCCACGCCGCCGGTCGTGCCGCCGTGGCGAGAGTCCAGAACTACCGTCCGGGGCCGCCGCGGCCCGGCGTGACCAGGTCAGCGGGGGGCTGAGGGTGCGGGATCAGGTCCGGTCGCCGGACCGTGCCGGCGTCGCGCACGCCCGGATGACCGGCGTCCGCCGCCCCGGCGCGCCGGGGCCGTGGAGGTGGCGGGCGCATGTCCGCTGAGCTGAACGACGCCGTCGTCGCGGCCCAGGCCGGCGACGAGGACGCCTTCCGGTTCCTCTACCGCAGCCTCCAGCCCGGTCTGCTGCGCTACCTGACCGCCCTGGTCGGCGCCGACGCGGAGGACGTGGCCTCCGAGACCTGGCTCCAGATCTCCCGCGACCTGCCCAGCTTCACCGGCGGCGAGTTCCGGGCCTGGACGGTGACGATCGCCCGCAACCGGGCCATGGACCACCTGCGACGGCAGCGCCGACGCCCGTCGCTCCCGGTCCCGGTGCAGGCGCTCAGCGAACTGGCCGGCGACGCCGACACCGCCGAGCGGGCCGGCGAGACCATCGGCACCGAGGCCGCGCTGGCGCTGATCGCCACCCTGCCGCCGCGCGAGGCCGAGGCGGTTCTGCTCCGCGCCGTCATCGGGCTGGACGCCGAGACCGCCGGGCGGGTGCTCGGGCGCCGGCCCGGCGCCGTGCGTACCGCCGCCCACCGGGGCCTGCGGCGGCTCGCCGCCCTGATGGAACGCTACGACCTGTCCCAGCCGCCGGCCGCCTCCGACGCCGCCACGCCGCCCCGCCCGCGCGCCGGTCGGCGGCAGGCGCCGCACGCCGAGCCGGCGGACGGTTGACGTGAGGGGATCCAGATGACCTTCCGCCGGAGCGAGCGTCCGGCCGACCGCGCCGAGTCCGACCGGCTGCTCGACGCGGCCCGTACGCCGGGCGCCGCCGAGCCGGAGTCGCTCGCCCGGCTGCTCTCGGCCGCCGTGGCCCCGGCGCGCCCCGGGGAACTGGCCGGCGAGGAGGCCGCGCTGGCGGCCTTCCGGGCCGCCCGCGCCGCCGCGCCCGGCGCCGCCGTGTCCGCGCCGCGTCCGCCGCGCGGACGCCGGTTCACCGCCGGCGCCGTCGCCTGGGCGGCCGGGGTGGTGGTCACCGCGACGGCCGGCGCCGCCTTCGCGGCCGTCGCGCTGGACCGCCCCGACGAGCCCACCCCGCCGAGGCCACGCCCGAGCACTCCGGCCCCGGCCAGCACCGAACCGCAGCGGGGCGGGCCGACGGGCGCGACCGGCGGCGGCGCCCCCTCCGGTACGCCCACCGACGACCCGCGCGGCCCGTCGGGCGCCCCCACCACCGCTCCGGTGACCCCGGGCGGCCGGCCGGGCGGGGGACCGCGGCCGCCGGAGCAGCGCACCGAGCAACTGCGCGGGCTGTGCCGGTCGTACCTGGCCAAGCCGGCGTCCCAGCGCGAGAAGGCGCTGGACACCCCCGCGTTCGCCGGCCTGGTGACGGCGGCGGGCGGCCGGGAGGCCGTCGACGGCTTCTGCCGGGAGCTGGTCCCCGACGCGGAGCCGCAGGCGTCGCGGAAGGCCGGGCCCACGGCGCTGCCCACGCCGGACGCGGCCGGCTGACCGCCCCGTCGGTTCCGGCCGGCCACCCGAAATTCGTCTGATAGACAGAGGTGGGTGGGCCGCCGGCGCCCTGCCGATGTCGGTGGTCGGCGCTACGGTGACCCGGACCGGTAGTCGCGCGGGGAAGGGAGCCCGTCCTGTGGTGACGTCGCCGGAGCTCGACCGGACCACCGTCCTGCGGGAGCGCGCCGCGGCGGCGGGCCATCTCGCGCGGATCTGCTTCAAGACCGGCCCACCGACCCGCACCGGCGTCGAACTGGAATGGACCGTGCACGACGCCGCCGACCCCGCCCGCCCCGTCGACGGCGAGCGGCTCCGGGCGGCCCTGGGGCGGCACAGCCCCCCGACCCTCGATCGCGCGAGCCTCGCCGCGCCGCTCCGCCACGGTGGCACCGTGACCGTCGAGCCCGGCGGGCAACTGGAGATCTCCACCGCGCCCCAGGCCTCTGTCGCCGCCCTCGTCCACGCCACCGACGGCGAGATCGCCCAGGTCAGTGGCCTGCTCGCCGCCGCGGGGCTGGTCCTCGGGCAGAGCGGCATCGACCCCCACCGGCCGCCGCGGCCCGTGGTGGAGACACCCCGCTACCGCGCCATGCGGCACGCCTTCGACAGGCGCGGCCCGGCCGGGCGGACGATGATGTACAGCACCGCCGGCCTGCAGGTCTGCCTGGACGCGGGGGAGCCGGCGCACCTGCCGGCGCGCTGGGCGGCGGTGCACGCGATCGGGCCGCCCCTGCTGGCCGCCTTCGCCACGGCCGACCGGCACGCCGGCCGCCCCACCGGCTGGGCGTCGGCGCGGATGGCGGCCTGGTTCGCCATCGACCCGGCCCGCACCCGCCCGGTGTGGACGCCCGAGCGGGCCGACGCCGACCCGGTTGCCGCCTGGGTCGACTACGTCCTCGCCGCGCCGCTGCTCTGCGTGCGCGCCGCCGGTCCCGACTGGACGGCGCCGCCGGCGGTCACCTTCGCCGACTGGGTCGACGGGGCGCTGCCCCGCCCGCCGACCACCGACGACCTCGACTACCACGTGAGCACCCTCTTTCCGCCGGTGCGCCCCCGGGGCTACCTGGAACTGCGCTACCTCGACGCGCAGCCCGGCCGGGGCTGGGTGGTCCCCCTGGCGGTGGTCGCGGCCCTGCTCGCCGAGCCGGGCACGGTGCGCGCGGCCCGCGCCGTCGCCGGGCCGGTGGCGCACCGCTGGCACGCCGCCGCCCGCCACGGTCTGCGCGACCGGGGCCTGGCCGCCGCCGCCGCGGAGCTGTTCGACCTGGCCCGGGCGGCCCTGCCCGGCCTCGACCTGCCGGCGGCCCTGCACGACGACATCGACCGAGAGCTACGGCGGCGACAGGCCGCCGCAGGGAGGAGGCACCGGTGACCGGAGCGACGACGCGGCCGGGCGCGGAGCAGTTGCGCAGCCGGATCGCGGCCGAGCTGGAACGCACCCGCGCCCGCACGGCGCTGCTGACCGAGGCGGTCGACGAGGCCGACCTCGTGCGACAGCACTCGCCGCTGATGTCCCCGCTGGTCTGGGACCTCGCCCACGTCGGCAACCAGGAGGAGCTCTGGCTGGTGCGGGACGTCGGCGGCCGCGAGCCGGTGCGGCGGGACATCGACGACCTCTACGACGCGTTCAAGCAGCCCCGCCGGGACCGGCCGTCGCTGCCGCTGCTGCCACCGCAGGAGGCCCGCGCCTACCTGCTCACCGTCCGGGACAAGGTGCTCGACCTGCTGGACCGGGTCGCGTTCACCGACCGCCCGCTGGTCGCCGACGGCTTCGCCTTCGGCATGATCGTGCAGCACGAGCAGCAGCACGACGAGACGATGCTCGCCACCCACCAGCTGCGCGCCGGGCCGCCGGTGCTGCACGCCCCGCCGCCGCCCGAGCCGCGTGCCGCCGTCGCCGGCGAGGTGCTGGTCCCGGCCGGCGAGTTCACCATGGGCACCGACACCGACCCGTGGGCGCTGGACAACGAGCGCCCCGCCCACCGGGTCCACCTGCCGGCGTACGTCATCGACGCCGCCCCGGTGACCAACGGGCGCTACCGCGAGTTCATCGCCGACGGCGGCTACGACGACCCGCGCTGGTGGAGCCGGGACGGGTGGCGGCACCGCCGGGAGGCGGGGCTGTCCGCGCCGATGCACTGGCGGCGCGACGGCGACGGCTGGGCCTACCGGCGCTTCGGGCGCTGGGCTCCGGTCCGCGACGACGAGCCGGTGGTGCACGTCTGTTACCACGAGGCGCGGGCGTACGCGGCCTGGGCCGGCAAGCGACTGCCGACCGAGGCGGAGTGGGAGAAGGCGGCCCGCTGGGATCCGGCGACCGGCCGCTCCCGCCGCTACCCGTGGGGCGACGACGATCCCACCGCCGAGCACGCCAACCTGGGGCAGCGGCACCTGTGGCCGGCGCCGGTGGGCGCCTATCCGGCGGGCGCCTCGCCGCTGGGCGTGCACCAGCTCATCGGCGACGTGTGGGAGTGGACCTCGACCACCTTCCGGGGGCACCCCGGCTTCACGGCGTTCCCCTACCGCGAATACTCCGAGGTCTTCTTCGGCGACGACTACCAGGTGCTGCGGGGCGGTTCGTTCGGCACCGACCGGGCCGCGTGCCGGGGCACCTTCCGTAACTGGGACTACCCGATCCGGCGGCAGATCTTCAGCGGCTTCCGCTGCGCCCGCGACGCCCGGCCGGAGGAGTCGCAGCCGTGACGGCGGGCAGCTCCGTCGGCCTGCGGACAGCCGGTGACCCGCGTCGACGCCCGCGCGCCGGTCGGCCGGCGGCCGGTGATCCGCGTCGACGCCCGCGCGTCGACCGGCCGGCCGGGGCGGAAGGCACCGCCTGATGTGTCGCCACCTGGCCTACCTGGGGCCGCCCGTCACCCTGCGGGAGCTGCTGTTCGATCCGCCGCACTCGCTCGTGCGGCAGTCCTGGGCGCCGCGTGACATGCGCGGCGGCGGGACGATCAACGCCGACGGCTTCGGCGTCGGCTGGTACCCGGGCGACGGCGAGCCGGTGCGCTACCGACGGGCCCAGCCGATCTGGAGCGACCCGACCATCGCGCAGCTCGCGGCGGTCACCTCCGCCGGCGCGGTGCTGGCCGCCGTCCGCTCCGCCACGGTCGGCATGGCGGTGCTCGACGGGGCCGCCGCCCCGTTCGCCGAGGGGCGCTGGCTGTTCAGCCACAACGGGGTGGTGCGGGGCTGGCCCGACTCGGTGGTCCCGCTCGCCGGGACCCTGCCGGTGCGCGACCTGCTCACCCTCGACGCGTCGACCGACGCGGCCCTGCTGTGGGCGCTCGTGCGGCACCGGCTGCGGGCCGGGGTGAAGCCCGCCCGGGCGATCGCCGAGACCGTCACGGCGGTGGCCGCGGCCGCCCCCGGATCCCGGCTCAACCTGCTGCTCACCGACGGGCACACCGTGGTGGCCAGCGTGGCCGGGCACGCGCTGTCGATCCGGACGACCCCGGCCTCGGTGCTGCTGGCGTCCGAACCGCACGACGACGACCCCGGCTGGCAGGCGGTGCCGGACGGGCAACTGGTGGAGGCGACGGCGACGGGGATGCGCGTACGCGCCCTCGCCGAGGTCTGACCGCCGGCTGACACCGACGTTCCACCCGACGACGAAGGGACAGACATGAGCGCGGAGCCGCTGGAGATCCACCTCGAGGAGCAGGACCTGGGCCGCAGCCTGCGGGAGGACGTCCGCGCCGGCCTGACCGCCGAGCCGAAGTGGCTGCCTCCCAAGTGGTTCTACGACGCCCGGGGCAGCGAGTTGTTCGAGGAGATCACCCGGCTGCCGGAGTACTACCCGACCCGAGCCGAACGCGCCGTGCTGGCCGAGCGGGCGGGCGCGATCGCCGAGCTGACCGGGGCGAAGACCCTGATCGAGCTCGGCTCGGGCTCGTCGGAGAAGACCCGGCTGCTGCTGGACGCGTTCACCCGCCGTGGCGGCCTCGGCTCGTTCGTGCCGCTGGACGTCTCGGTCAGCGCCCTGCGCCAGTCCACCGCCCGGATCGCCGCCGACTATCCGGGGCTGCGGGTGCGCGGCATCGTCGGGGACTTCACCCGCCACCTGGACCGGTTGCCGGCGGGCGGGCGGCGGCTGGTGCTCTTCCTCGGCGGCACCATCGGCAACCTCCTGCCCGCCGAACGGGCGCGGTTCCTGGCCGCGATGCGGGCCGCCCTCGAGGCGGGGGACTGGCTGCTGATCGGCACGGACCTGGTCAAGGACCCGGCGGTGGTGGTGCCGGCCTACGACGACGCGGCCGGAGTCACCGCCGAGTTCAACCGCAACGTGCTGCGGGTGATCAACCGGGAGTTGGGCGCCGACTTCGACCCGGACGGGTTCGCCCACGTCGCCCTGTGGGACGCGCGGCGGGAGTGGATCGAGATGCGGCTGCGGGCGCTGCGGCCGATGCGGGTGCGGGTGCTCGATCTGGCGGTCTCCTTCGCCGAGGGTGAGGAGCTGCGCACGGAGGTGTCGGCGAAGTTCCGGCCGGAGGGGATCGCCGCCGAGCTGGCGGCGGCCCGCTTCGCCGCCCACGAGTTCTGGACGGATCCCGACGGCCTGTTCGGCGTCACCCTGGCCCGCGCCGAGTGACGGGCTGTTCGGCGTCACCCTGACCCGCGCCGGACAGACCGGCTGTTCGGCGTCACCCTGGGCCGGCGCCGGGCAGGCCGGCTGTTCGGCGTCACCCTGGGCCCGCGCCGGGTGACCGGCGCCGGCCGCAACCCGGGTGTGGCGCGTGCCGCAAGCCGGGTGTGGCGCCGGCCGCAACCCGGGTGTGGCGTCGGCCGCGAGCCGGGTGTGGCGCCGGCGCCGGGTGACGATCTTCACCCGCCGCGGTACGGCGGGCGGGCGGTCGGCTAGGCTGGGCGGCGCGAAGGGGAGTAGCCCCCAATGTCGTGGTCGACACACTGGTGCGTTCCGCATCCGGCCACGCGGCCTCGTGAACCGGGGCGGGCGAGACCTTCGACCCAGGCTGTCGTAGCCGGGTCGAGGGCGCCCCGTACCTCCTCCCGGCATGATCCGGAAGGATGTCATGGAAGGTTTCCTCGTCGCGCTGGTCGTCAGCTTCGGCGTCATCTTCGTCGCCGAGCTGGGGGACAAGTCCCAGCTGATGGCTCTGACCTTCGCCACCCGCTTCAAGCCCGTGCCGGTCCTGATCGGCATCACCGTCGCCACCGCCGTGGTGCACCTGGCCTCGGTGGCGATCGGCTACGGCCTCGGCGCCGCGCTGCCGACGGAGTGGATCTCGCTGGTCGCGGGCCTGGCGTTCCTCGGCTTCGGCGCGTGGACCCTCCGGGGGGACACCCTCACCGAGGAGGAGAAGCGCAAGGCCGAGAAGACCAGCAAGTCGGCCATCGTGGCGGTGTCGGTGGCGTTCTTCCTGGCCGAGCTGGGCGACAAGACGATGCTCGCCACCATCACCCTCGCCACCCAGTACGGCTGGTTCGGCACCTGGCTCGGCTCGACGATCGGCATGGTGGCGGCGGACGCGCTGGCGATCCTGGTCGGCCGGATGCTCGGCCGGAGGCTGCCGGAGAAGACCATCAAGTACGGCGCGGCGGTGCTCTTCGCGATCTGCGGGCTGTGGCTGATCCTGGAGGCCGTCGCGGAGCTCACCTGACGCCGACTACCGGCGTTCGGGCCGGGTAAGGCCAGCCGGTGGGCGTCGAGGAGGTGCTGCGGCACGGCTACCAGGCCCTGGTCACCTCCGTGGAGGTCGCCGGCGCGGTGGTCATCTTCGTCGGTGCGGCCTGGGCGGCGCTGCGGTTCGTGGTCGAAGGACTACGACACCGCAGCGCCGCCGTGTTCACGCCGATCCGGCTCTCCCTGGGGCGGTTCCTCACCCTCGGGCTTGAGTTCCAGCTCGCGGCGGACATCCTGCGTACGGCCGTCTCGCCGACCTTCACCCAGATCGGCCAGTTGGCGGCGATCGCCACGATCCGGACGGCGCTGAACTACTTCCTGGGCCGGGAGATCCGCCAGGAGCAGCGGCAGGTGGGGCAGGCGGGGCGAGACTCGTGACCCGGGCCCTGGTGACCGCCACCACCGCCCTGGCCACGCTCGCCGGGCTGGCGGTGCTGGTCGGCACGGGCTCCTGGCGCTGCGCGCTGCGGGTGCTGCTGGACCTGCTCACCGCCGCCGGACTGCTGCGGCTCGCCGTCGGCCAGGGGTGGGCGGAGCTGGCCGCGGCGGCGGCGATCATCCTGCTGCGGCGGCTGCTGTGGGCCGCGCTCGCCGCCGCGACGCCGGAGCGGCTGGCGGCCCCCACCGGGCGGGAGGACCGCCGCCTACCGCTGCGGTAGGCGGCGGGCCCGCGGCTCAGCGGTCGTCGCGTTGGTAGACGTCCGGCACGCCGTCCTGGTCGGCGTCCACCCGCTCCGCCTCGGCGATCCGCCGGTAGGCGGCGTTGCGCCGGATCAGCACGACCGCGGCGAGCAGCGCCGCGATCACCGAGCCGGCGAGCACGGCCGCCTTGACGTTGGCGTCGGCGGCGCTGCCGGCGCCGAACGCGAGCTCGCCGATCAGCAGCGAGACGGTGAAGCCGATCCCGGCGAGCAGCGCCACGCCGAGCAGGTCGGTCCAGGTGATGTCCTCGTCGAGGCGGGCCCGGGTGAACCGGGCGAGCAGGAACGTCGAGCCGAAGATCCCGACGGCCTTGCCGAGCACCAGGCCGGCGACGACGCCGATGACGATCGGGTCCGTGACGATCGCGCCCAGGTCGGCGCCCCGCAGCGACACCCCGGCCGCGAAGAACGCGAAGACCGGCACGGCGAGGCCGGCCGAGACGGGGCGCCAGCGGTGCTCCAGGTGCTCGGCGAGCCCGTGGCCGTCACCGTCGCGGCCCCGCAGGACGGGCACGGTGAAGCCCAGCAGGACGCCCGCGACGGTGGCGTGCACGCCGGAGGCGTGCATGAGGGTCCAGGCGGTCACCGCGAGCGGGATCAGCGCCCACCACCAGGTCTTGCGGCGCTGCACGAGCAGGCCGAAGAGCGCGATCGGGGCCAGCGCGGCGAGCAGCGGCAGCAGGCTGAAGTCGTCGGTGTAGAAGACCGCGATGACGGTGATCGCGAGCAGGTCGTCGACCACCGCGAGGGTGAGCAGGAAGGCGCGCAGTCCCTGCGGCAGGTGGGAGCCGATGAGGGCCAGCACGGCCAGGGCGAACGCGATGTCCGTCGCGGTGGGGATGGCCCAGCCCCGCAGCCCGTCCCCGCCGGCGGCCACATTGACCGCGACGTAGATCAGGGCGGGCAGCACCATGCCGCCCACGGCGGCGATGACCGGCAGGGCCGCGCGGCGGGGGTCGCGCAGCTCGCCGGCGACGAATTCCCGCTTCAGTTCCAGCCCGACGACGAAGAAGAAGATGGCCAGCAGGCCGTCGGCGGCCCAGGCGGACAGGTTCAGGTCGAGGTGCAGGGACTTTCCGCCGGACCAGGGCACCCAGTCGCCGAGCGCCTCGTAGGAGGCCCCCCAGGGCGAGTTGGCCCAGATCAGCGCGACGACCGCGCCGAGCAGCAGGAGGCCGCCGCCGACGGTCTCGGTCCGCAGCACGTCGGCCAGGAAACGGGCCTCCGGCCAGGAGGTACGCGAGAAGAGCCGGCGGTGCGTGCGGGAGGGGTCGTTCTGCGGGGCGCGATCTGTCATGCGCAAGATCCATCTCGGTGTCGGGGCAGCAGGGGATCAACCGCCGACCAGACTTCCCGGCACACCGTTGCCGACCCTATCCATCTGCGGCGCGACCGGCGAGTCGGGACGGCTCGTCGGTCGGCAACGTCACGCCCGTTCGTTTCTCCCCGCTACCCGGGACGCCGCCCGCCCGTTTGTCCGTTGGCGAGTCGGGTGCGGATGTCAAGGGGCGAAAATACGTAACTCGGGACATAAGTCGTATGAGTCGCTTTAATGGTTTCACGAGATTAAGTCGACCTTGGGGGTTTTCGTGAAGTTCTTTGGCGTTACCGGCCTGGTACGGAGGCGCGCCTGATGGACCTGTACCGCCAACTCCGCCTTGTGCGCCAGCACTGGTGGATCGTGCTCCTCACCGTCATGGTCGCCCTCGGAATCACCGCCCTCGTCACCGTCCGGGCCCAGCCCCGGTACGACGCCTCGGTGACCTTCTTCGTCACCACGCCCAGCCAGGGCGTCACGGACGCCTACCAGGGCGGCCTCTTTCTCCAGCAGCGCGTCAAGTCGTACGCCGAGCTGCTGACCAGCGACCGGCTCGCGCAGAGCGTGGTGGCGGAGAACCCGATCGGGCTCACCGCCGAGGAGGTCCAGCGCCGGGTCAGCACCTCCACCGAGACCGGGACCGTGCTGCTGCGCGCCACCGTGACCGACACCGACCAGAACCGCGCGCTGAAGGTCACCGAACTGCTCTCCGCGAAGTTCGTCGAGCTGGTGCAGAAGGTGGAGACCACCCAGGACGGCAAGGCCGGCCCGATCAGGATCGAGGTGGTCAGCGGGCCGCGGGTCAGCCCCACCCCGGTCTCGCCGCAGCCCGTGCGCAACTTCGCGATCGGCTCGCTGCTGGGGCTGCTTGCCGGCGTGGGCCTGGCGATCCTGCGCGGCCTGGCCGACGTCCGGCTGCGCGACGCCGCCGGTCTCCAGCGCACCACCGGCAGCCCGCTGCTCGGCGAGATCCCGTTCGAGAGCACCGCGAAGTCCGAGCCGTTGATCGTCGGCGAGGCGGCCAACTCCGCCCGGGCCGAGGCGGTGCGCAAGCTGCGGACGAACCTGCGCTTCGTCGACGTGCACGAGCCCGCCCGGGTCATCGCGGTCACCAGCGCCCTGCAGGGCGAGGGCAAGACGACGCTCTCCTGCAACCTGGCCATCGCCCTGGCGGAGGCCGGCTGGCGGGTGCTGCTGGTCGACGCCGACCTGCGCCGCCCGAAGGTCGCCGACTACCTGGGGCTCGACGCCGGCATCGGGCTCACCGACGTGCTGGTGGGCGACGTCCAGGTCGGCGACGTGGTGCAGCGCTGGGGCGACAAGTCGCTGCTGGTGCTGCCCAGCGGCTCGGCGCCGCCCAACCCCAGCGAGCTGCTCGGCTCCAAGGCGATGGCGGACCTGCTGCTCGCCCTGCGGGAGTCGGCCGACATCGTCATCATCGACACCGCCCCGCTGCTCGCCGTGACCGACGGCGTGGTGGTGGCCGTCCAGGCCGACGGCGCGCTCCTGGTCTCGCAGCAGGGCCGCACCTCGCGGACCCAGGTCGCGGCCGCCGCGCGTTCGCTGAACTCGGTCTCCGTCCGGCTACTCGGCTGCGTGCTCAACATGGCCAAGGTGGCCAAGGCCGAGGCGTACCAGTACGAGGCCTACCGGGTGGTGACCACGACCGGGGCCCTGGACGTGCCGGCCGACCGGGCCCCGGGCGCCCGGCACGCGGAGCGGGTCGACGGCCTCGGCGACCGGACGCAGGAACTCACCCGGCTGTCCCGATGAGCGCGGCGAGGGGTCGCAGCGACCGTTCGATCTCCTCGGCGCAGCGGCGGAAGTCGGCGGCGGTACCGCCGAGCGGGTCCACCAGGTCGTCCGCGTCGGGGGTGGCGGGTTGCAGCCGCCCCCGGGCGCGGGCGGCGGCCCGGACCGCGGCCCGCAGGGGCCCGTCGGCCGGGTACGCCGCGGCGTCGCCGTCGGCCGGATCCGTCGCCTCGCCGGCCGCCTCGGCCAGCCGACCGAACTGGCGCAGGGTGAACGTCCGGTGCAGCGCCGCCGGCGCCAGCGCCGTGCAGACCGATCGCTGCCGTCGGGTCGCCGCCAGCACCAACGTCGCCCCGACCAGGAGTTCCGCGCGCAGTCGGCGACTGCGGAAGTCGGTCGGGTCCCCGCCGGTCTCCGCCGCCACCTCCGCCGCGTACGGATGCATCGCCAGGCCGTCGACGGCGTCGGTGCCCGCGCTGGAGACCAGCACCGGCTGCCCGACCAGCAGGCGGCGGGCGAGGTACTCGGCCATCGGCGACCGGCACAGGTTGGCGTGGCAGACGAACAGCACCCGGTCGACCATCTGGACCCCTCTCGTCGGCGCGGTCGCGGGCGACGCCGCGACCACCGTCGGCCGACGGCGCCGGCCGGACGTGGAGGGGATGCGGGCATCGTACGCGGGCCCGGGCCGTCCACGGCACCATGCCGCGCCGAGCGGCGCCGCCCGGACGGGGGAACGCCGGTGAGGATCGGGATCCTGTCCTACCACTTCCCGCCCGAGCCGGCGTTCATCCCCGGCAGCCTGGCCGAGGAACTCGCCATGCGGGGGCACGAGGTGCGGGTGCTGACCGGCTTCCCCGACTACCCCGGCGGGCACGTGTACCCGGGGTGGCGGCAGCGGTGGCGGCACGAGACCCGCAGCGAGCGGCTGACCGTCCGGCGAATTCCGCGCTACAGCGGCGGCGACGCGTCGCTGCGCGGTCGGATGGCCGGATACCTCTCCTTCGCGGGCAGCGCCGCGCTGACCGGCCGGTCGTTCCTGGCCGACGTCGACGCGCTCTACGTCCACCTGCCCCCGGCGACCGCGTTCGCCGCGGCGGGCCTGCTGCGCCTGCTGGGTCGGGTGCCGACCGTCGTGCACGTGCAGGACGTCTGGGCGGCGGCCGAGGCGACCGAGGCGGAGCACGGGCGGTGGGCCGGGCGCGTCGGCGCGGCGATGAGCCGGGCCTACCGGGCCGCCGACCGGATCGCGGTCTCCGCGCCGTCGCTGCGGAACCGGGTCGTGGCCGCCGGCGCCGACCCGGCCCGGGTGCGGGTGGTGCTCAACTGGACCGACGAGCGGATCTTCCAACCCGCGCGACCGAGCCGGGCGGCGCGCCGGCTGGTGCGCCGCGACGACCGCTGCGTGGTGATGCACGCCGGCACCATCGGCGCCCGGCAGGGCCTAGAGACGGCGGTACGGGCGGCGGCGGCACTGGACCGCACGATGGACCTCGTCCTGGTGGGTTCGGGCGCGGACGAGCGGCGGGTGCGGGGGCTCGCCGCCGAACTGCGCGCCGACAACGTGCGCTTCGTCGAGCGCCGGTCGCCGCTGGACATGCCCGAGCTGTACGCCGCCGCCGACTACCAGCTCGTCATGCTGCGCGATCTGCCCGAGCTGCGCAGCACGCTGCCGGCGAAGCTCCAGGCGGCGTTCTCCTGCGCCGCGCCCGTGGTCGCCTCGGCCGGTGGGGACACCGCCGAGCTGGTGGAGCGGGCCCGGGCGGGCCTCTCCTGCCCGCCGGAGGACTGGGCGAGCCTCGCCGACAGGTTCTGGCTGGCAGCCACCATTCCGCCGCCCGCCCGGGCGGAGATGGGTCGGCGGGGCCGGGAGGCGTACCTGCGGGAGATGTCGATGCCGGCGGGCGTGGACCGGATCGAGCGGCTGCTGTACGACGCGGCGGCCGAGCGCGCCGCCGGCCGCTGACGCGCGAACGAGACTCGCGTACCGACAAAAACCGTCATCTACGGGTGGAAACGATCGTTACCTGTTAGGAACAGGTGGAGGAATGAGGTCCTCTGTCCGTTTCAGGAAGGACGTGTGGTGTGAGGGAGAGCCAGAGGTCGCGTCGGCGGCGCGGCCGGTCCCGCCGGCGGCGGCAGCTTCGTCGTGCCCTGCTCGCCTCCCTCGTGGTGGGCTCCCTGCTCCTGTTGACCGGTGGCTGGGTGGGCTTCCGGGGCTGGCAGGCCCGCGCCCACCTGCTCAACGCCGCCGGGCTGGCCCGCGAGCTCAGCGCCCAGGTGGTCGGCGGCGACACGGCCCGGGCGCAGCGCACCCTCGCCGCGCTCCAGGAGCAGGCGGACAAGGCCAGGGCGGCGACCGACGATCCCGGCTGGTGGCTCGGCCGGCACACCCCGTACGCCGGGGACAACCTCGCCGCCGTACGGCAGATCTCGGTCGCGGTCGACGACCTGGCCCGGCGGGCGTTCCCACTGCTGCTGCGCACCGACCTGACCAGCCTGGTGCCCGAGGGCGGGCGGCTCGACGTGGCCCGGCTGAAGACGGTGTCGGCGGAGCTGGCGGACGTCAACTCGACGGTGCAGGGCACCCGGAACAGCCTCGCGGTGGTGCCCGCCGACGGCCTGGTGAGTCAGGTCCGGCAGGCCCTCGCCGACCTGCGGGGCGAACTCGACCGGCTGGCGGGCCTCACCGCCGCGGCGGACCAGGCCAGCCGACTGCTTCCGCCCCTGCTCGGCGCCGACGGTCCCCGCACCTATCTCGTCGTGTCCCAGAATCCGGCCGAGCTGCGCGCCACCGGCGGCATGATCGGCGCGTACGCCCTGATCCACGCCGACGGCGGCCGGATCCGGATGGGGAAGCAGGGCACGAGCAGCGCGCTCGGCCAGTTCCAGCCGCCGTTGAAGGTCCCCGCGGAGGTGCGCCGCCTCTGGGCCGACCTGCCCGGGATCTATCCGGCGGACGTCAACCTCACCCCGCACTTCCCGACCGCCGCCGCGCTCTACCGGGAGATGTTCCGGCGCCGGGAGAAAACCACAGTGGACGGCGTGCTGGCCGTCGACCCGGTGGTGTTGTCCTACCTGCTGAAGGCCACCGGCCCGGTGATGGTCCCCGGTGGCGTCCCCCTCGCCGCGGAGAAGGTCGTCCAGACCGTGCTCAGCGACAGCTACCAGCGGATGGAGAACGACGAACAGGACGCCTTCTTCGCCGCCTCCGCCGCCGCCGTGTTCGACGCGCTGGTTACGAAGAAAGTAGACCCGAAGGGTTTATTGTCCGCATTTGACCGTGCTGTCACTGAACGCCGGATATTGTTCTGGAGTGCCCGACCGGAGGAGCAACGGACGCTCGGCGACAGCCGGATGGCCGGGGCGCTCCCGGAGAAGGACACCGTGCCGACCGTCGGCGTGTTCCTCAACGACGGCAGTGGCGCGAAGCTCGGCTACTACCTCCGGCCGGCGGCGACCCTCACGGTCGGCGACTGCCGGGCCGACGGACGCCGCGAGCTCCGGCTCCGGGTCACCCTCCGCTCGTCGGCGCCGAAGTCGGGTCTCAGCAAGTCGGTCCTCGGCCTCGGCCTGGCCGGCGACCCGTACACCGTCCGCACGCTGGTGTCGGTGCACAGCCCGGCCGGCGGGGCCGTGCTCACCACCCGCCTCGACGGCGTCGAGACGGCGGTGGGCAGCGGCACCGAACGGCGCCGCCAGGTGACCACGGCGAACGTCGAGGTCGGCCCGGGAGACTCCCGCACCCTGGAGGTCACCGTGCTCACCGCGAAGACCGACGCCGGCACGGCCGAGCTGTGGCTGACCCCCACCGCCACCCCATGGACCACCCAAGTTGTTTCCGCACCAAGCTGTGATCAGTAGGAGGGAACCAATCATGCGGCTATCCCGCATCATCATGGCGCTCACGGTCGGTCTGGCCGTGTTGGCCGCGCCGACCGCAGCGGGGGCGGCGCAGCCGCAGCCGGCGCCCGGCACCGGCACGCCACAGCCACCGGTCTACCCGCCGGGGACCGGCGTCGCGACGCTCACGGTGCGGCCGTCGACCATCGTGGTCGGCGAGACCGCCACCCTGATCGGCACCGGCTGGACCCCCGGCGAGACGGTCATCATCACCGTCAGCACCTCGCCGCTCGCCGCCGCCGTCCCGGGGCAGCAGGCGCGGCGTAGCACCGGCGAGACGGTCGCGATGGCGCCGGTCTCGTTCCAGCAGGCGCCCCAGCCCGACCGCGACACGATCGTGGTCACGGCTGACGCGAACGGCGAATTCCGTACCACCTACAAGCCCCGTCACCCGGGCACCTACACCTTCCGGGCGGAGGACGAGGCGGAGGAGCAGTCGGCGACGGCGACGCTCACCGTGCTCAAGAAGCACCAGGCGCCGCTGCCCGTCACGGGCGACAGCCTGGGCACCCCGATGAAGGTCGGCGGCGGCCTCGTCGGCGCCGGCGCGGTGCTCCTGCTCATGTCGCTGGTCTGGCGCAAGCGCCACCGCCTCGGCATGGGAGCCGCGCGCTGACCTGAGCGCCTCTCCCGGGCAGATGTCCCGGGCACGGCTGACGCCCGTCGGGGGTTCCCGGCGGGCGTCGGCTTGTTCGTCGTGCTGCGGGGTGCGGATCCTGCTAGCGGTGCGCCGTGGTGGGGTGTGGGCCGCCGTGCCTTCGGGCGGTCAGGCTTGATCCCTGCGTCGGGCACGGCGGGCCATACCCCGTCGCTGGAGCGGTGCGGGGGAGATCTTGGTGAGGAATGGCCCCTGGAGGGGCGCTTTTCTGCCAAGATCTCGGGCGCTCACCGGGCCCGCGAGGTCATCGGTCGGGTGGACGGCGTGATCGGGTGAGGACACGCTGCCCCATAGGTGGGGCAGCTCGACAGCGCCCCGCAGGTGTCCGCCCTCGCGCATGGGGCGGATCGCCCACGGCATCAGCTAAGCGGCGCCCCGGCAGGGTTCACCTCCGCGCAGACATGAATCGTTTGCGACATCAGCCCCGCAGCGTGACGGGCCGTGCCCTGCCGGCGGCATGTGTAGGGCGCTTGTTGTTCGGCGCGCCCAATCTTGTGTCCGGTGTCCGGTTCGGGGTGTGACCGGGGGCATCGTGGGCGCGGAATCGTGGGCGGGCCGGGGTCGTTACACCATGCGTACGGCCGAGTAAGGGCACGTCACCGCCTGCGGGCGCGGGCGTGGCCGGGCCCCCGGAATGATGGCGGGCCGGTGGTCGTTACACATGG
>NZ_JBSGDY010000050.1:0-38750 GCF_053602615.1 Micromonospora sp. NPDC004336 | reverse complement strand
CGCGGATCTGCCGAGTCCGCGCGGCCCCGGCCCACCATGGGGTACGCGGGCAGCCTCCCGCCCTCCGCCGGGCTCAGCCGTGGGTGGTGATGCCGCCGTCGACCGGGATCACCGCGCCGGTGAGGTACGCCCCGGCGCGCGACGACAGGTAGATGGCGGTGCCAACCATGTCCTCCGGCCGGCCGATGCGACCCAGCGGCACCTGCCCCTCGATGGCGGCCCGGGATGCGGGGTCGTCCAGCGCGAACGCCATCATCTTGCTCTCGAACGGGCCCGGCGCGATCGCGTTGACGGTGATCCGCTCGCCGGCGAGCTGGTGGGCCAGGCTGCGGGTGAGCATGTGCACGGCGGCCTTGGTCGCCGAGTACGCGTACACCTCCATCATCGGCACCCGGATGCCGTCGATCGAGCCGATGTTGATCACGCGGGCCGGGTCGTCGGCGCTGGCCGCGGCGCGCAGCGCCGGCAGCAGCGCGGTGGTGAGCCGGAAGACGGCCTTGACGTTGACCGCCCAGAGCTTGTCGAACGCGCTCTCCGGGTACGACTCCAGCGGCGCGCCCCACGTCGCGCCCGCGTTGTTGACCAGCACGTCGAGCCGGTCGAACCGCTCCCGGACGGCGGCGGCGACGCCCTCGGCGCCCGCGTCGTGGCCGAGGTCGGCGGGGATGGCCTCGCAGCGCCCCTGGGTGGCGAGTTCCTTGGCGACGGCCTCGCACACGTCCGCCTTGCGGGACGAGATGATCACGTGCGCGCCGGCCCGGACGAAGCCCTGGGCGATCATCAGGCCGATCCCCCGCGAGCCGCCGGTGACCAGGACCGTCTTGCCTTCGACCGAGAACAGATCCGTCATGCCCATCCCATCGCGAGTGTCCGCCGGGCCGCCGGGCGACGCGGCCGGCCCCCGCCGGCGCGGACCGGCTCCGGGCGGGCCGCGACCGGACGGCGCTACCGCCCGGTAACGTAGCCCGCTCCGGACGGCCCCGACAAGCCCCGCCCAGCGTGGGCGCGCACCCCGCTCGGGGTGCAATGATCGTGGCCCCGGGCTACCGTCGCAGGCGATGGTCTCTTCCGGTCAGCTCTCCCCCGCGCCGTTCGCCGCCCACGCGACCGTCCCGGCCGAGATCGACACGCTCACCCTCGGTGACCTCGCGTCCGATCCGGGCTGGCGGCGCCCGGTGCTCCTCGACCGGGACCTGCTCGTGCTGACCACCGGCGGACACGGCACCGCCGAGCTGGACTTCCGCTCGCTGCCCTGCCGCCCGGGCACGCTGCTGCGGGTGCGCGCCGGTCAGGTGCTGCGCTGCGCCGGCCCGCACCTCGACGCGACGGTGGTGCGCTGGGCGGCCGACGCGCTGCGCGGGCTCGACGTCGACCAGGATGCCGTCCCCGCCCGGCTCCAGCTCGCCGGCGAGGACGAGGACGCCGTCATCAACGAGGTGAGCCAACTGGCCGTGGACTGCCAGCGGCACCACGGCGTCCCGGCCGCGCGGAACCTGCTCCGCCACCAGCTCGCCGTGCTGCTGCTCCGGCTGTCCCTGGTGCCCGACGGCTCCCGCCCGGCGCCCCGGGCGGAGGCCGCCACCTTCCACCGGCTCTGCCACGAGGTCGAGCGCGGCTACCAGCACACCCGCCGGGTCGAGGACTACGCGGCCCGGCTGGGCTGCTCGGTGCGGACGCTCACCCGGGCCTGCCTGGCGGTGACCGGGCGCAGCGCCAAGCAGGTCGTCGACGAGCGGGTGGCCCTGCAGGCGAGCCGGCTGCTGGCCGCCACCGACGAGCCGATCGCCCAGATCGGGCGTCGCCTCGGCTTCTCCGAGCCGACGAACTTCGGCCGGTTCTTCACCCGGGAGGTCGGGATGAGCCCGGGGGCGTTCCGCGCCGCCCGGGAGCGCCCGGCGCCCGGCCCGGTCGTCCGGCCCCGCCCGCCCACCGACGCGCTCGGCGACCCCCGCCGGGCATGATGGCGGGGTGCAGATCTCCGCGCGCGGCGACTACGCGGTACGGGCGGCGCTGAGCCTCGCCACCGCGTACCCCCGGCTGCTCTCCACCCAGGCCATCGCGGCGGAGCAGGACATGCCGCGCAAGTTCCTGGAGGCGGTGCTGGCCGACCTGCGCCGGGCCGGCATCGTCCGGGCGCAGCGCGGCGCCGAGGGCGGCTACACCCTCGCCCGGCCGCCCCGCGAGGTGACCGTCGGCGCGGTGCTGCGCGCGGTGGAGGGTCCGCTGGCCGGGGTCCGCGGCCTGCGCCCCGAGGAGACCAGCTACGAGGGCGCGGCGGAGCACCTGCCGGGGCTCTGGGTCGCGGTGCGGGCCGCCGTGCGGCGGGTGGTCGACGAGGTGAGCCTGGCGGAGATAACCAGTGGCCGGCTCCCCGCCCACGTGCGTAGGTTGACCGCTCTGCCCGACGCCTGGGAGCCGCGCTGATGCCCACCCCCACCCTGCGCACCGACCGGCTGCTGCTGGAGCCCTACCGGCCCGACGACGCCCAGGACTGCGTCGCCCTGCTCACCGACCCGGAGGTGGGCCGGTTCATGGGCGACGGCCCGCTGAGCGCCGAGGAGGCCGGCGCCCTCTTCGGGCGGCTCTTTGCCGACGTGTACGCCAACGACCTCTTCGACGTCTGGGCGGTCCGCCGCGACGGCCGGTACGTCGGGCACGCCGAGATCAAGCGCACCGACGAGGTCGACGGCCACGAGATCGTCTACGCGCTGGTCAAGCCGGCCTGGGGCGCCGGCCTCGGCACCGAGCTGGCCCGGGCGCTCGTCCGGTACGGCTTCGACACCCTCGACCTGCCCAGGGTCTACGCGACGGTCGCCGACGCCAACCACGCCTCGCTGGCGCTGCTCGGCCGGATCGGCTTCGGCCACGAGCGGGACGTCACCGAGGACGACGGCAGCCGCACCCGCGTCCTCGCCGTCGACCGCCCCTGAGCCCGACTGGCCCGGCGGGCAGGCCGCGGCATCGCCGGGGAACACCTATCTGGTTAATAGGAGTTTAGGGCCCGCCGGCTCCGTCCACGGCGGACCTGGCCGGGTTTCACGAATCGGCGATCCGGGCATGTTCGGTTCCGTCAGGGCAGGGAAGGGAATCGAAGGGAGCCCCGCGATGGGTCTGATGTTCCGCAAGCGCAAGAAGTACGGCCCGATCATCCTGAACTTCACCGAGAACGGCTTCTCGTCGTGGAGCATCAAGATCGGTCGCTGGTCCTGGAACTCGCGGGCCAAGGCGCACCGGGTCGACCTGCCGGGGCCGCTGTCCTGGAAGCAGGACAAGTCCCGGGCGTGACGTCCCGAGGTCGAGCGGGGTGCCGGTGGATCCACCGGCACCCCGCTCGGCGTCTCGGGGCCACCGCCGGCCGCTCCACCGGCGGCCGGAACCGCACGGACGGAGGGCCGGCGGCCAGGCGGCCGGAACCGCACGGACAGGCGGCGGTCAGGGGGCCGGGCGGCGGGCCGGGCCGGAGATGACGACGTCGCCGCCGAGCCGGCCGTGCTCCGGGTCGCGGGTCACCTCACCCGCGGCGAGCAACCCCGTCAGCGCCCGGACGGCGTCGGCGGACCGGTAGACGGTGGCGGTGAGGGCGTAGCGGCGCAGCTCGGTGACCGTACGGGGGCCGGAGCGCGCCAGCTCGGCCAGCAGCTCTCGGCGCAGCGGGCCGGGCTCGGGCGACAGGGCGATGTCGACCAGCCGGCCGGCCGGGTCGGCCGGGTCGCGGTAGCGGACGCCGGCGAACTCGTCGACCGCCCACAGCGCCTCCTTGAACGCCTCCAGGCTCCGGTCGGATCCGGTGGCGTAGGCGAGCAGCCGCGCGGGCGCGTCGTCGGCGGGCACCAGCTCCACCTCGGTCGCCAGCGGGTGGCCGGCGTCGGCGAGGGCGTCCCGGGCGGACGCGCCGGCGGCGGTGACGACCAGCGCCTCGGCGGGCTTGCCGACCGACGTGGCGGTCAGCACCGCCGGGTCGACGCCGGCGCCGTCCACGTACGACAGCAGGGGCGCGCCGGCCGCGCCGGCCGCCTTGACGGCCACCGGCAGCCGGGCGGGACCACCGGACACGAGGTGCACGGCGACCTCCGCCGGCAGGTCCGCCGACACGGCGCCCAGCCGGGCCGGCAGCTCCTCGGCGCCGTCGGCGAGCACCAGCACGGTGAGTTGGCGCCCCCGCAGCCGGTCGGCGTACTCGGCGACCACCCGCAGCGCGGCCTCGGCGGAGTCGGCGTCACCGTCGGCGTACGCGAGGGCGACGGTGGCCCGGCGGGCGCGGTGCAGCGCCCCCGGCAGCCAGGTCTCCAGGTGTCGGACTAGCAGCTCGCGCAGGACGGCGTCGGTCGGCATGGTGCCGTTCTACCGCACGCCGGTCCCGCGCGGACGCCGCTCCCCCGCACCGGCGGGGTTCCACACAGACGCGCCACGGGGCCGGCGGGCGCGGGCCGGGCCGCCAGCGGGCCTGGGCCGAGGCCGCCTGCGGGCGCGGGCCGAGGCCGCCTGCGGGCGCGGGCCGAGGCCGCCTGCGGGCGCGGGCCGAGGCCGCCGGCGGGCGTGAGCCGGGGTCAGGCCGGGACGGAGATGCCCACGCCGCCGCGGGTCTGGCCGCCGTAGCGGCGCCGCTCGGCGTCCAGGTCGAGCCGGCCGATCCGCTTGCGGGCGGCCAGGGCCGCGTCGTCGAGCCGGTCGGCGGGCACCAGCCAGACGATCTCGAACTCCAGGCCGTCCGGGTCCTGCCCGTAGAGGCTCTTGGTGGTGCCGTGGTCGGAGGTGCCGACCAGGGCGCCGGCGGCGACGAGCCGCTGGGCGGTGACGGCCAGCTCGTCGAGGGTGTCGACCTCCCAGGCCAGGTGGTAGAGGCCCACGGTGGCGCGGCCCGCGGTGGAGCGGCCGGCACCGGCGCCGATCTCGAAGAGGCCGAGGTCGTGGTCGTTGGTGGAGCCGGGGGCCTGCAGGAAGGTGGCGCCCCGGAAGCCGTCCGGGGTCATCGCCACCGGGCGGAAGCCCAGCACGTCGCGGTAGAAGGCGACGCTGCGGGCGAGGTCACTGACGTAGAGCACGGCGTGGTTGAGGCGGTGGATTCCCATGCCGTCGACGCTAGCGCGGTTTGGTTGAACATTCAACTAACTGCCGTATGATGGTGGTCATGACCCGCTGGCTGGACCCGGACGAGCAGCGCACCTGGCGTGCGTTCCTGACCGCCTCCCGGGCGCTGATGGAGACGCTCGACCGCGAGCTGCAACGCGACGCCGGGATGCCGCACGCCTACTACGAGATCCTGGTCCGGCTCTCCGAGGCGCCGCAGCGGCAACTGCGGATGAGCGACCTGGCCGAGGCGAGCGGCTCCTCGCGCAGCCGGCTCTCGCACGCCGTGGCCAGGCTGGAGGCGGCCGGCTGGGTGCGCCGCGAGGACTGCCCGACCGACCGGCGCGGCCAGATCGCCGTCCTCACCGACGAGGGCTTCGCCACCCTCGCCGCCGCCGCGCCCGGCCACGTCGAAGGGGTACGTCGGCACCTGTTCGACGCGCTGAGCCCGGCCCAGGTCGACCAGTTGCGCCGCATCAGCGAGGCGCTCGTCGACCACCTGACCGGATCCTGACCAATCCACCCCGGCCCGGGTCTTGTACTTACCGTCGTCGGATGAGCACGATGGGGCGTGCCTTCCGGCTTCGGGGAACTGACTGATCAGGCCCACCACCTGGTGTCCACCGGCGACCTCGCCGGCGCCCAGCGGCTGCTCGCCGACGCGCTGACCGACGCCGACCCGCGCCCGGCGAACGCGACGCCCGAGCTGGCCGAGGCCGCCAGCCTCCAGGCCCGCGTGCTGGTCGCCCTCGGCGAGCCGCACTCCGCCCGGGGCTGGGCCGCCTTCGCGTACGCGGCGACGAACCGGCTGCACGGGCGCTCCGACCAGCGCACCGTGGCCGCCGCGGCCACCCTGGCGGCGGTGCTGCACCGGGTCGGGAGCTGGTCCCGCGCCGCGCGGCTCTACCAGGAGGTCATCATCGAGCTGACCGCCCTGGACGGCCCGGAGTCGCTGCGGGTGCTCGCCGCCCACGCCGACCTGGCCACCGTGGAATACGCGCGCGGCCAGTGCCAGGTGGCCCGCGACCGGCTCCAGGACGCCTGGGAGCTGCACCGCGAGGTCTACGGCGACGGGCACCCCAGCGGCATCAAGATGCTGGCGCGGCTCGGGGCGATGCAGCGCGACTGCGGGCAGTTCGCCGAGGCGCACGACAACCTCGCGCTGGCCAGGGAGCTCTGCCGCCAGCACCTCCCGGCCGACGACCCGCTGGCGGCGCAGGTGGCGACGCTGGCCCGGGCGGCGGCCAACCCGGACCACGTCTGCGCCGACACCGCCCCCGTCGGGCGGGACGAGCCGATCGTGCCGTCCGCGCGCACGCCGCCCCCCGGCGACGCGCCGACGGCCTTCCACCCCTCGCAGCCGGGCTACCGTCCCGCCCCGGACCCGTACGAGCCCGACCCGTACGAGGCCGCCGGCGACCAGCCGCACCCGGTGCCGACGCCCCGTCAGCCGGCGGACGACCCGGCACGGGGCTGGTGGCCTCCCGAGCCGGCCGCCGGGGAGCAGCCCGCCGACAGCGCCGTACCGCCGTCGGTCGTGTCGCTGGCCGGCGGCGGCGAGGCCGACGGGGTGCACCGGGTCCGCCGGCACGACCCGCCGGAGGAGCCCCACGGGCCGCCGGCGGAGCCCTTCGGGGCCCGGGACGAGCCCCACGGGCCGCACGAGCCGTACCAGCCCTCGCGGCTGTTGCCGGTGCCGGTGCACCGCGCGCCGGCCCGGCGCGACGGCCGGCTGCTGCCCCTGGTCGCCGGCGGCGTCGCGGTGGTGCTGCTCGGCACGGCGGCGGTGATCGCCGGGGTGGTCGGAATGGACGGTGACGACGAGCCGCCGCCGGCCGCGACCGGGGCGCCCGCCTCGACCGGCGCCGCTCCGCCGGCCAGCACGCCCGCCGCCCCGACGGCCGGCGCCGCCTCCCCCGGCACCCCGCCGGGCGGCGTGACGCTGCGCGACAACCGGGACAACGTGGCGCTGCGCTGGACCTACCCCGCCGGGGGCGAGGGCCCCGTCGTCATCTCCGGCGGCCGCGTCGGCCAGGCGCAGACCGCGTTCGCCAACCTGCCCGCCGGCACCACCGAATTCGTCGTCTACGGCCTGAACCGCAGCACCGACTACTGCTTCACCGTCGCCGTCGTGTGGTCCACCGACTCGATCGCCCGGGCGGAGCAGGTCTGCACGGACCGCCGCTGACCCGGCCCGTCGCACGCGACCGACGGGGGCCGACGCCGGTCGCCCGGGACGTGCCGTGGGTCGCCCGGGGCGTGACGCCGGTCGCCCGAGGGCGTGACGTGGTCGACCGGCACGCGGTGCGCCGCGCCTCATGCCCGGTCAGGGCAGCTCCGGCTCCGCCAGGGCCGGCAGCGCGAGGCGGACGCGCAGCCCCGGCCCGCCGTCCCGGCCCGGGCGGGCGTCGGCCAGCTCGACGCGCCCGCCGGCCCGCCGGACCAGCTCGCGCACGATGGCCAGGCCCAGGCCCGCGCCGCCGTCGTCGCGCGCCCGCGCGTCGTCCAGCCGGGTGAACCGGCCGAACACCCGCTCCCGGTCCGCGGCCGGGATCCCCGGCCCGTCGTCGGTCACGGTCACCAGGTGGTACGCCGTGCCGCCCTCCCGGCCGGCGGCCAGCACCACCTCGGCGCGGGCGTGCCGGACCGCGTTGTCGACCAGGTTGGCCAGGATCCGGCGCAGCTCGTCGGGGTCGCCCTCGGTCCACAGCGGGCCGGCCGGCGCGTCGAGGCGTACCGGCGGCGACGGGTAGCGGGCGGCCACCGACGACAGCAGCGCGCCCAACTCGACCGGGCCGGTGGCCCGCGCCGGGGGACGCTCGTCGAGCCGGGCCAGCAGCAGCAGGTCGTCGACGAGCCGGCTGAGCCGCTCGGTGTCGGCGAGCAGGTTCGCCGTCACCGCCGTCCAGTCGGTGCGGTCGGCGAGCCGCCGGGCCACCTCCAGCTCCGTACGCATGTTGGCCAGCGGGCTGCGCAGCTCGTGGGCGGCGTCGGCGACGAACGCGCGCTGCCGGTCCCGGGCCGACTCCAGCCGACCCAGCATCCCGTTCAGGGTGACCGCCAGCCGGTGGATCTCGTCCTGCGACGCCGGTACGGGCAGCCGGCCGGCGCCGTCCCGCCCGGTGATCTCCTCCGCGCCCCGGCGCAGCGTCTCCACCGGGCGCAGGGTCGCCCCGACCACCCGCCAGGCCACGACGGCGAGCACGGCCACCAGCGGCGGGAAGCTCACCAGCAGGATGGTCCGGACGACGTGCGTGCTGTGCCGCGCGTCCGCCAGCGAGCGGGCCACCAGGACGGTGAGCGGGTCGGCGGCGGTGCCGGCCGGTACGGCCACCACCCGGACGGGCCCGGCCAGGTCGATCCGCTCCCCGGAGACCGTCAGCCGCTGCCGCGCGCCGGCGTCGATCCGGTCGGCCGGGATCATCGGCACCAGCCGGTCGGCGTCGATCGAGGCAGCCCGCACCCGCCCCTGCGCGTCGACCACCTGCACCCGGACCTGTCCCCCGGCCACCGGCAGCGGGTCGGGCAGGGCGTCCTCGGCGGCCAGCAGCGCGACCGCGTCGGCGGTCCGGAACGCCTCGGTGTCGACGGCGCGTTGCAGCGCCCAGCCGAGCACGCCGAGCAGGACGAGCCCGCCCACGGCCAGCCCCACCGAGACGCCGAGCACCCCGACCACCATCAGCCGCCCGCGCAGCCCGAGCGCGGCCCGCAGCCGCCGCGCGCGCAACGGACCCTGCCAGCGCCGGAACGTGGGGGCCGCGCCGCCGGCCGTCATGTGGCGAGCCGGTAGCCCGCGCCCCGGACCGTCTCCAGGCGTTCGCGGCCGATCTTGCGGCGCAGGTATCCGACGTAGACCTCGACCGCGTTGGGCGCGGTGTCGTCGCTGGCGTCCCAGACGTGGTCCAGCAGCTCGATCTTGGAGACCACCTCGCCGGGCCGGCGCATCAGGTAGTCGAGCAGCGCGAACTCGCGGGCGGTCAGCGCGATCTCGGCGTCGGCCCGGGTGACCCGCCGCCGGGCCGGATCGAGCCGCAGGTCGCCGACCGCGAGCACCGTCGGCCGTTCGGGCGCGCCCCGGCGCAGCAGCGCCCGCAGCCGGGCCAGCAGCACCACGTACGAGAAGGGCTTGGTGAGGTAGTCGTCGGCCCCGCAGTCCAGCCCGTCGGCCTGGTCGTACTCGCCGTCCTTGGCCGAGAGCATCAGCACCGGCAGCCAGCGCTCCTCGGCGCGCAGCCGGCGGACCAGCTCGTAGCCGGAGAGGCCGGGCAGCATCACGTCGAGGATCATCGCGTCGTACCCGCCGTACCGGGCCGCGTCGAGCCCCGCCGGGCCGGTCGCCGCCACGTCCACCGCGAAGCCCTCGGCCTGCAGCCCGCGTTGCAGGGCGGACGCCAGCCTCGACTCGTCCTCCACCACCAGCAACCGCACGGGTCAAGGGTGCCACCCGCGCGCCGGTGGCCGTACCGTCGTCCTCAGCACCCTCACAGGGTCGACCGGGCAGGATGTCCACCAGGAGGTGCCACATGTCCGTCCTGAAGAGCCGCCCCGTCCTGCGCTGGCTGGTCCCGGTGACCGCCGTCGCGACAGTCATCGGCGGCGGCGCCGCGCTCGGCACGTTCGCCGCCCAGGCCGAGCCGAGCCTGCCGCCGCGTACCGCCGCCCAACTCCTGGTCGACCTGCAGACCTCCCGGCTGGAAGGGCTCTCCGGCACGGTCGTGCAGCGCGCCGACCTGGGCCTGCCGCCGCTGGCCGGGCTGGTCGGCGGCAACAGCCCGGCCAGCCTGCTGACCGGCACGCACACGCTGCGGGTCTGGCACTCCGGCCCCGACCGGCAGCGGATCGCCCTGCTGGACACGCTCGGCGAACGCGACATCATCCGCAACGGCCGGGACGTCTGGACCTGGGACAGCCGGAGCAACGCCGCCACGCACCGCACCCTGCCGACGGGCGACGGCGAGGCCACCGCCCCGGAGCTGCCGGCCACCCCGCAGGACGCGGCCGACCGGGCCCTCGCCGCGATCGACCCGAGCACCGAGGTGAGCGTCGGCCGGTCCGCCACGGTCGCCGGGCGGGACGCGTACGAGTTGGTGCTCGCGCCCCGCGACGCCGCCTCGCTGGTGCACCAGGTGCGCATCGCCATCGACGCGCGCGAGCACGTGCCGCTGCGTTTCGAGGTGTTCGCCGACGGCAGCGACAAGCCGGCCTTCGAGATGGCCTTCACCCAGGTGTCGTACGCCCGGCCGGACGCCGACCGGTTCACCTTCAACCCGCCGCCCGGGGTGAAGGTGACCGAGGAGACCGTCGGGGACCGCCCGGGCCGGGACCGGGCGGGCGACGACGGGCGGCCGGACGTGCGCGCCGTCGGCGAGAGCTGGGCCACCGTGGTGGTGGCGCGCCTCGACGACGCCGGGACGCGCGGCGGCCGGGAGCAGGCGCTCGGGGCCGGGTCGACCGGCGGCGCCGCGGCGCTGCTCGGCGCGCTGCCGGCCGTCAGCGGCGACTGGGGCAACGGGCGGCTGCTCACCGGCAAGCTGTTCAGCGTGCTGCTGACCGACGACGGCCGGCTGATCGCCGGCGCGGTGACGCCGGAGCGGCTCTACGAGGTGGCCAGGGGCTGACCGGGCCGCACCTGTCGGGGGTCCGCCGCACGGCGGGCCCCCGATCCGCGTCTGCGGGGAGGCCAGGAAACGCCGGCAGGCGGCACGGCACGCCAGCGCGGCAGCACGGCACGGCACGCCGGCACGGTAACCGCGGCACGCCGGCACGGCAGCACGGCACGCCGGCACGGTAACCGCGCACGCCAGCGCGGCAACCACGGCACGCCGGCACGGTAACCACGGCACGCCGTCGGCGGGCCGCCTCACCGAAGATCAACCCGAGCCCCCGCCGCGTCGGCGGGGGTGGGCGAGCGGCCGTGACGTGAGCCCGGCGCGCTTGGTCCGGGCGGGCGGCGCGCGGTATCTTTCTCAGTTCAGGCAACAAAAAGGAACGGCTCTCGAATAGCCGTTCCGAGAGGGATACTAACTAATTGGGAGACGGCTTGTCAAGGCATTCCGGCGATTCCGGAGAATTGCGGTCCGACGACGAGATCGGCCGCGAACAGGAATACGTCTCGATGCTCTACCGGCGCCTGGACGGGCTGCGTGAGCAGGCGTCCCGCCGGCTGACCGAGGAGCTGCGCGCGACCGGCGGCACCCTCCAGGCCCGTTCCCAGCGCGACAGCGCGGTGCGGATGTACGCCGAACAGGTGGAGCAGTTCGCCGCGGTGGAGAACGGCCTCTGCTTCGGCCGTCTCGACACCGACGAGGGCGGTCCCCACTACATCGGCCGGATCGGCATATTCGACACCAGCGGCGACTACGACCCGCTGCTGATGGACTGGCGCGCCCCGGCCGCCCGCGCCTTCTACCTCGCCACGGCCGCCAACCCGCAGGGCGTACGCCGGCGGCGGCACCTGCGCACCCGCGAACGCAAGGTGGTCGCGCTCAACGACGAGGTGCTGGACCTGGCGACCGCCTCCCCCAGCGCGCACGAGGAACTCACCGGCGAGGCGTCGCTGCTCGCCGCGCTCAACGCCGGCCGGACGGGCCGGATGCGCGACATCGTGGAGACCATCCAGGCCGAGCAGGACCGGATCATCCGCGCCGACCTGCCGGGCGTGCTCGTGGTGCAGGGCGGCCCGGGCACCGGCAAGACCGCCGTGGCGCTGCACCGCGCGGCATACCTGCTCTACACCCACCGGCAGCAGCTCTCCACCCGGGGCGTGCTCCTGGTCGGCCCGAACGCCACGTTCCTGCGCTACATCTCCCAGGTGCTCCCGGCGCTGGCCGAGACGGGCGTGCTGCTGCGTACGCAGGGCGACCTGTTCCCCGGGGTCAGCGCCCGGCGCGCCGAGACCGCCGAGACCGCCGCGCTCAAGGGCCGCCCGGTGATGGTCGACGTGCTGGCCGCCGCCGTACACGACCGGCAGTGGGTGCCCGACGAGCCGCTGGAGATCGAGCTGCCGCAGCAGGAGGTGCTGCGCCTCGACCCGGAGACCGTCCGCGCCGCCCGGGACCGGGCCCGCCGGTCGGGCCGGCCGCACAACCTGGCCCGGGCGCTGTTCGACGTCGAGGTCGTCCACGCGCTCGCGGCCCAGGTCGCCGAGCGCATCGGCGCGGACCCGCTCGGCGGGGAGAACCTGCTCGACGAGGCCGACGTCGCCGAGATCCGCCGCGAGCTGCGCGAGGAGCCCGAGGTGCGGGCCGCGCTGGACCAGCTCTGGCCCGTGCTCACCCCGCAGCGCCTGCTCGCCGACCTGTACGCCTCGCCCGACCGCATCGCCGCCGCCGCGCCCATGCTCACCGACGCCGAGCGGGCCCTGCTGCATCGCGAGGCGGGCGGCTGGACGCCGGCCGACGTGCCGCTGCTCGACGAGGCGGCCGAGCTGCTCGGCGAGGACGAGCGGGCCGCCGCCGCCCGCCGGGAGCGGATCCGGGCCATGCAGCGGGAGTACGCCGAGGGCGTGCTGGAGATCGCCCGGGGCTCCCGCTCGATCGACGTGGAGGACGAGGCCGAGGGCGGCGAGATCCTCGGCGTCACCGACCTGATCGACGCCGACCGGCTGCTGGAACGGCAGGAGGAGGTCGACCGGCTGACCACCGCGCAGCGGGCCGCCGCCGACCGGAGCTGGGCGTTCGGGCATGTGATCGTCGACGAGGCGCAGGAGCTCTCGCCCATGGCGTGGCGGCTGCTGATGCGGCGCTGCCCGAGCCGCTCGATGACCATCGTCGGGGACGTGGCGCAGACGGGCGCGCTGGCCGGCACGCCGTCCTGGGCCGAGGCGCTGGAGCCGTACGTGGCGCAGCGCTGGCGGCTCGCGGAGCTGACCGTCAGCTACCGCACCCCGGCCGAGGTCATGGCCGTCGCCGCCGAGGTGCTCGCCGAGATCGACCCGGCGCTGCGCCCGCCCCGCTCCGTACGCTCCAGCGGGGTGCCGCCGTGGGACCGCAGCGTGGCGGCGGAGCGGCTGACGGCGGAGGTGGTCGAGGCGGCGGCCCGGGAGGCGGCGGGCCTCGACGACGGTCGGCTCGGGGTGATCGTGCCGGCCGGCCGGGTCGACGAGCTGGGGGCCGCGCTCACCGCCGCCCTGCCCGAGGCGGCCGTCGGCGAGCACCCGGAGCTGGAGAGCCGGGTGGTGGTGCTCACCGTCGCCCAGGCCAAGGGGCTCGAATTCGACTCGGTCCTGCTGGTCGACCCCGACCGCATCGTGGCGGAGTCCCCGCGCGGCCGCAGCGACCTCTACGTGGCTCTCACCCGCGCCACCCAACGCCTGGGCATCGTGCGCCCCTCCTGACCCACCGGCCCCGCCCCTCGGCCCTCCGGGCTCCAGCGGCGCACGGACTGCCCGGGCGGCCGGACCAGGGCAGGCGTGCCCGGGCGGGACGGACCAGCGCTGGCTGCCCGGGCGGTCGGGCGGCCGGACCAAAGCAGGCTGCCCGGGCGACCGGACGCGTGCCCGGACGGCCGGGCCAGTGCCGGCTGCCCGGGCGGGCGGGCCAGGGGGCGGGGCGGGCGGGTTGGCGGGTGGTCACTCGTTGGTGAAGTTGCCGACCTGGCTGGCGGTGCCCGACTGGTCGCTGGTGGAGCCGCCCGCCGGGGTGCTCATCCCGCCGGTGGTGGCGTCGCCGGTGGTGGTCGGGGCCACCTTGCCCGGGTGCCGCTCCGGCTGTCGGGCCACCCGGCGCGTGCTGGCCGGGCCGGCGGTGCCGCCGGTCGTGGTGACCGCGCCCTGCCCCCGGGTCGGGCCGCCGTCGCGCAGCACCTCCGGGTCGACCGGGACGTGGGCGGGGTCGTCGGGGTCCTCGTCCTGGATGGCGCGCTGCACGTCGTTCGGGGGCACCGTCACCTCGTCCAGGGCGCCCTCGCCGTACACGCCGCCGGCGATCCGGTCCTCGGCCCGCCGGGCCGCGTCCTGCCGCATGTCGTCCTCGCGCACGTCCATCACCTCGCAGAAAGTGTCGGTCTGTCTGCGTGCCCGACGGCCGGCCCGGCAAACCCGCGCCGCGCGGACCGGCGGGCCGGGGTGGCGTGGCGTACCCCGGTCGTGGCGCGTGCCGCGCGGCCGGCGGGCACGGATTTTTCCGGACCGCCGGTGGGTGTTACTGCCCCCGACGGGTCGGGTAGACGGCGGGTGCCCCCGCCATGAACGCGAACCGTGCCGTGGCCGAAACGCGGTAGCGGGGCGAGGGAGTGCAGGTACGACTCATCGCATCCTGAGGAGGACAAGATGAGCACGCAGGCTGCATCCACCAGGCCGATGAACCGCCCGGCGCAGGACGCGCCCAACCGCACCATGCAGGACCGGGCCATGCAGGACCGGGCGATCCAGGAGACGCCCACCCGGCCGATGCCGATGGTGCACGACGGGCACCGGGAGGCCATGCAGGCGCCCGGCACGGAGACCAAGCCGTCGCTGCGGACCACCGAGTTCTGGGTCTACATCGCGGCCGTGATCGGCGTGCTGGCCGCCTCGCAGCTGGTCGGGCGGAACTCGGCCGGGGTGGACATCTTCCGGGCCGACAACGCCTGGTTCATGATCACGCTGCTGACCATCGGATACCTGGGCAGCCGTGGTCTGGCCAAGGCCGGCAGCAACTGGCGCAGTGGTGAGGAGCGCAAGGCCCGGCACTGACCGGACACCGCGCGCCACAGCAGACGGTGGCCTCCCGGGGCGAGAGTCCCGGGAGGCCACCGTCGTGTGTGGTCCTACTCCTCGAAGCCCCAGTCCTCGGCGAAGTCGCCCTCGACCGCGTCCTCGATCATCTCGCCGGCGATCATGCCCCCGGCGAGACCGAGCGCGGCGCCGGCGACCACGCCGCCCATCCCGGGACCCCGACCGTGCCCGTGGCCGTGGCCGTGCCCGCCGAAGCCCTGGGCGCGCAGGCTGCCGTAGCGGGAGGTGGTCTCCCGCAGCCAGCCGTCGACGACCTGCGTCCAGTCGCTGCGGTCGGCGTCGGCGTGCGAGACCCGGTAGAGGCCGAAGACGTCGTGCCCGGCGGTGAGGAACCCGCCGCGTTTGTCGCACTCCAGGACGACCTCGACCCCGTGCGGGCTGGTGACGAAGGTCAGCTCGACCTCGTTGATGGTCCCCGCGTACTGGGGCGAGGCGAAGAACTCGATCTCCTGGTAGAACGGCAGCGTCTGCTGCGTGCCCCGGATGTGGCCGCGTTCGAGGTCGGCGTGCTTGAAGCGGAAGCCGAGCCGCTGGAACGCCTCCAGGATCCGCTCCTGCACCGGCAGCGGGTGCACGTTGACCTGGTCCAGGTCGCCCTTGTCGACCGCCCGCGCGATCGCCAGCTCGGTGCGCAGCCCCATCGTCATGCCGCGCAGCCGCTGGCCGTAGACGTCGGTGATCGGGGTCTCCCACGGCACCGGGAGCTGGAACGGCAGGGAGAGCTGCTGCTTCGGGGCGAGCTGGAAGGCGCCGCTGACCGGCAGCCGGTGGAACTCCATGATGCCCGCGTACTCGGTGTCGCCGCCCTCGATCTCGACCCGGGTGACCAGGCTGACGACGACCTGCTCGACGTTGGCCGGGGCATCCCCGCCCTGCAGGTTGACCTGGCCCTCCAGGGTCAGGCCGGGTCGGGTGTTCGGGTTGGTCAGGACGGTGTCGACGCTCGGCCCGCCCACGCCGAACGCGCTCAGCATCTTCTTGAAGACCATCGGAACTCCCGCGACATGACGCCGTGCTCCGCCCTGGAGCCGGCCCTTGAACTCACCGGGAGGCTAACCGGCAGCGCTGTGAAGTGCCTGTGAGGGCGCGCCGGCCGGGCGGGCCGCCGGGACCGGTGTGTCCTCGCCGGAGTGCCGCGCGCCGGCCGGCGGGTCGTCACCGCACCTCCACCACGACCAGCTCGCCCACCTCGTCGCCCAGCTGGTGACGCGCCGCCCTGGGCAGCCCCGCGTCGGTGACCAGCACGTCCGCCCCGGCCAGCGGGGCGATGGTGGCGATGCCGATCGTCTCCCACTTGGTGTGGTCGGCCAGCACCACCAGCCGGCGGGACGCGTCCACCAGACACCGGTTGATCCCGGCCTCCAGCAGGTTCGGCGTGGTGAAGCCGGTGCGCGGGCTCATCCCGTGCACGCCGAGGAAGAGCACGTCGACGTTGAGGGCACCGACCGCCGCCTCGGCCACCGGCCCGGTCAGGGCGTCCGAGGGGGTACGGATGCCGCCGGTCAGCACGACGGTCTGGTCGGCGCGGGGCCTCTGGTGGAGCGCGTCGGCGACCGGGATCGAGTTGGTGACCACGGTCAGGCCGCGTACGTCGGCCAGCAGGGTGGCGAGCGCGGCGGTGGTGGTGCCGGCGGAGAGCGCGACGGCCATGCCCGGTTCGACCAGTGCGGCGGCCCGCTCCGCGATGGCCCGCTTCTCCGCCCGCTGCCGGACGGACTTGGCCGCGAAGCCGGGCTCCTCGGCGGAGCCCGGGGCGGCCAGCGTCGCCCCACCGTGGACCTTCGCGACCAGGCCCCGCCCGGCCAGCGCCTCCAGGTCGCGCCGGATCGTCATGTCGGAGACGCCGAACCGGCTCGCCAGGTGGCTGACCCGCACGCCGCCGCGCTGCCGGATCAGTTCGAGGATCGCGGTCTGCCGCTGTCGGGCCAGCATCCGGATGACCTCCTTCGGGCCGTCACGCCACGGACGTGGGGACCGCGTCGGCGGCGGGACCCTCGCGGACGACGGCCACCTCCCCCGCCGGCACGACCAGCGCACCGCCGCAGGGCCGGCCCGTCAGCAGCTCCACTCCGACGGCGTCGACGCGGGCGTCGGCGTCGGTGTGGTTGATCACGAACAGCCAGCTGCGGTCGCCGGCGCGCCGCCGGACCACCTCCACGTCGACGGGCGCCCGCGCGGCCGGGCGCGCCCCCGACTCGGCCACCAGCCGGGCGACCAGCCGGTCCGTGCCCGCCGCGTCCAGCCGGGTGCCGACGTACCAGGCCGCCCCCGCGCCGACCGCGTGCCGGGTCAGGGCCGGCACGCCCGGCAGCGGCCCGTCGGCGTACGCGGCGAGCACCCGCGCGCCCTCGGCGTGCAGCCACTCCGTCCACACGTCGGCGGTGGAGCCGTCGTCCAGGGTGACCCGCTCCCCCGCCCGCAGCGGGAAGAACTCCTCGACGCGTACGCCCAGCAGCTCCCGGAACGCCCCCGGGTAACCGCCGAGGCGGACGTGGTCGTGCTCGTCGACGATGCCGCTGAAGTACGTGACCAGGGCGGTGCCGCCGGCCTCGACGAAGCCGCGCAGCGCCTCGGCGTGCGCGTCGCGGACCAGGTAGAGGGTGGGCGCCAGCACCAGCCGGTAGCGGGAGAGGTCGGCCGACGGGTGCACGACGTCGGCGGTGATCCCGGCCCGCCACAGCGATTCGTGCAGCGCGCCGAGCCGGTCGGCGTACGTGACGTCGACGCTGGGGTGCGAGTCGAGCTCGGCGCCCCACCACGCCTCGTAGTCGAACAGGATCGCCACCTCGGCGTCGACCCGGCTGCCGCGCACCTCGGCCAGGGCGGCGAGGTCGGCGCCGAGCCGGCAGACCTCGCGGAACACCTTGGTCTCGGGGCCGGCGTGCGGCACCAGGGCGGAGTGGAACTTCTCCGCGCCGGCGCGGGAGGCCCGCCACTGGAAGAAGAGCACCCCGTCGGCGCCGCGCGCCACGTGCGCCAGGCTGTTGCGGCGCAGCTGTCCGGGGGTCTTGGCGACGTTGCGCGGCTGCCAGTTGACGGCGCTGGTGGAGTGCTCCATCAGCAGCCACGGCGCGCCGCCGGCGATCCCGCGGGTGTGGTCGGCGGCGAGGGCGAGCCCGACGTGGGCGCGCGGGTCGGCGGCGGTCAGGTAGTGGTCGTTGGCGACCACGTCCACGTCGGCGGCCCAGGAGTGGTAGTCGAGGTGCTTGATGCCGGTGCCGACCATGAAGTTCGTGGTGACCGGCTGGCGGACCAGGCGATCCAGCACCTCGCGCTCGGCGCGTAGCTGGGCCCGCTGCTCGTCGGAGGAGAAGCGCAGGAAGTCCAGCTGCTGGGTGGGGTTGGCGAAGGTCGGCGCGACGCGCGGCGGGTCGATCTCGGCCCAGTCGCCGTAGCGCTGGCTCCAGAACGTGGTGCCCCAGGCGTCGTTGAGCGCGTCCAGGTCGCCGTAGCGCCCGCGCAGCCAGCGGCGGAACGCCGCCGCGCTGACGTCGCAGTAGCAGTGCACGTTGTGGCAGCCCAGCTCGTTGGAGACGTGCCACATCACCACGGCGGGGTGCCCGGCGTACCGGGTGGCGAGGGCCTCGACCAGGGCCAGCGACCGTGCGCGGAACACCGGCGAGCTGGGGCAGTACGCCTGCCGCCCGCCCGGCCAGAGGATCGCGCCGTCGGCGCGCCGGGGCAGCGTCTCCGGGTGCCGGTGGGCCAGCCAGGGCGGCGGACTGGCGGTGGCGGTGGCCAGGTCGACCGAGATGCCGCCGGCGTGCAGCACGTCGAGCGCCCGGTCGAGCCAGCCGAACTCGTACCGGTCGGGGGCCGGCTCCAGCAGCGCCCAGGAGAAGATGCCGACCGAGACCAGGTTGACGCCGGCCCGGCGCATCAGCTCGACGTCCTCGGCCCAGGTCGCCTCGGGCCACTGCTCGGGGTTGTAGTCGGCGCCGAACCAGATCCGCTCGCCCTGCCATCGCCGCATGGCTGCAGAGCGTGCCCCGCCGGGGCGGCCAAGTCAACACGTTCCAACATCGATCATCTTTACAACGTTTACCGGCCAATCGCCTTGTCGCGACCGGATTGCCGCGCCGAAGCCGCCCCCTTGACAGCGCCCGGAGGACGAGTAGCTTGAGGCGCCACTGGCAATTCGTGTTCGCCAATGTGGGTTCGCGATGGATCCGGATGTGTGATCACGGTTGCTGGGACACCGCCCTCACCGGCCCTCGGGCACACCTCTTCATCCGCAGGAGGCACCATGTCCCGTCCCCGCACCCAGGCCGAATACCTGGCCCGGCTCGTACCCCCCTCCGTCGCCGGCCTCAACCGTCGGTCGCTGCTGGCCGGCGCCGCCGGCACCGGCACGCTGCTCGGCACGGGCCTGCTCGCCGGCTGCGGCGGCTCCGACTCCGGCGGGTCGGACGCCAAGACGGTGTCGCTGGGCTCGAACCAGTCCGACCCGAAGCCCAAGGAGGTGGTCGCGAAGGTCATGGACGGGTTCCAGACCTCGTCCGGCCTGCGGGTCGCCGTCAACACGGTCGACCACAACACCTTCCAGGAGAACATCAACAACTACCTGCAGGGCAAGCCCGACGACGTGTTCATGTGGTTCGCCGGCTACCGGATGCGGTTCTTCGCCGCCCGCGGCCTCGCCGGCGACCTCAGCGACGTGTGGGGAAAGCTCTCCGGCTTCTCCGACGCCTTCCGCAAGGCCTCCACCGGCGACGACGGCAAGCAGTACTTCGTGCCGTCGTCGTACTACCCGTGGGCCGTCTTCTACCGCAAGTCGGTCTGGCAGCAGAACGGCTACCAGGTGCCGAAGACGCTCGACGAGATGACCACGCTCACCGGGGAGATGAAGAAGGACGGCCTCGTCCCCATCGCCTTCGCCGACAAGGACGGCTGGCCGGCGATGGGCACCTTCGACATCCTCAACCTGCGCATCAACGGCTACCAGTTCCACGTGGACCTGATGGCCGGCAAGGAGTCCTGGACGTCCGACCGGGTCAGGAAGGTCTTCGACACCTGGCGCGGGCTGCTGCCGCTGCACCAGCCGGACAGCCTCGGCCGGACGTGGCAGGAGGCGGCCCAGTCGTTGCAGCAGAAGAAGAGCGGCATGTACCTGCTCGGCCTCTTCCTCGGCCAGCAGTTCAACAACGACGAGCTCGACGACCTGGACTTCTTCACCTTCCCGGAGATCGACCCGGCGATCGGGGCGAAGGCCCTGGACGCGCCCATCGACGGCTACATGCTGGCCCGCAAGCCGAAGCAGGAGGCCAACGCCAGGAAGCTGCTGGAGTACGTCGGCTCGAAGGCCGCCGCGGACATCACCGTGCGGAACGACCCGAGCACCCTGGTCGCCAACACCCAGGCCGACACCAGCGGCTACAACGCGTTGCAGCGCAAGGCCGCCGAACTGGTCGGCTCGGCCACCGAGATCGCCCAGTTCCTCGACCGGGACACCCGCCCCGACTTCGCCTCGACGGTGATCATCCCGGCGCTCCAGCAGTTCATCAAGGACCCCAAGGACATCGACGGGCTGACGTCGAGCATCGAGAACCAGAAGAAGTCGATCTTCACCGACTGACGGCGAGAGGGGAAGGACACCGTGTCCGACCTGCCCCTGATCCAGGCGGATCGCGCCGTGCCGTCGCCGGCCGCGACCACCACCGCCCCGCGTGGTCGCGGCCGGCGGCTACGGCTGTTGTCCCGCACCGACCGCGTGGTCGTCACCCTCATGGTGCTCGTACCGCTGCTGCTCGTCGTCGGCCTGGTCTGGCTGCCGGCGGTGGCCACGGTGGCGCTCTCCGGCACCGACTGGGACGGCATCGGCCCGCTGGGCGACATCGAGTGGGTCGGTGGACGCAACTACACCGACGTGGTCCAGAACTATCCGCCGTTCGGGCCAGCCGTGCAGAACAACCTGCTCTGGCTGGCGGCGCTGTTCGCGGTGGCCACCCCGTTCGGCATGTTCCTGGCCGTCCTGCTCGACAAGGAGCTGCGCGCGACCCGGTTCTACCAGACCGCCCTCTACCTGCCGGTGGTGCTCTCCCTGGCGCTGATCGGCTTCGTCTGGCAGCTGCTCTACTCCCGCGACCAGGGCCTGGTCAACGCGGTCCTCGGCACCGACGTCGACTGGTACGGCGACCCGGACGTCAACATCTGGGCCGTGCTGCTGGCCGCCGGCTGGCGGCACGTCGGCTACATCATGCTGCTCTACCTCGCCGGGCTGAAGGGCGTCGACCCGTCGCTGCGGGAGGCGTCCGCCGTGGACGGCGCGTCGGAGAGCCGTACCTTCTTCTCGGTGATCTTCCCGGTCCTGCGGCCGATCAACATCATCGTGCTGGTCGTGACGGTGATCGAGTCGCTGCGGGCGTTCGACCTGGTCTGGGTGGTCAACAAGGGCCGCAACGGCCTGGAGCTGCTCTCCGCGCTGGTCACCCAGAACGTGGTGGGCGAGGCGAGCCGGATCGGGTTCGGCTCGGCGTTGGCCACGATCATGCTGGTCGTCTCGCTGGTCTTCATCACCGTCTACCTGGTGACCGTCATGCGGGAGGGACGCCGATGACCACCACGACCGCGGGCCCGCGGGCCGGGGCGACGCCCCCCACCGCCCGCCGCCGGCCGCCGCGCCCGCAGCGGGTCGTGCTGCACGTGTTCCTCGCGGCGGTGGCGGTCGGCTGGCTCTTCCCGATCCTCTGGGCCGTGCTGACCTCCCTGCGCTCCTACGAGTACACCGCGACCAACGGCTACGTCTCGCTCGGCGGGTGGACCCTCGACAACTACGTCACCGCCTGGCGGACGGCGGAGTTCGGCAGGCACCTCCTCAACTCCGCGTACATCACCGTGCCGGCGGTGCTGCTGACGCTCCTCCTCGCCTCGTGCGTGGCGTTCGTCATCGCGCGGTTCAGCTGGCGGACCAACATCGTCCTGCTCGGCCTGTTCACCGCGGCGAACCTGCTGCCGCAGCAGGCCCTGCTGATTCCGCTGTTCCGGCTGTTCACGCAGGTGCCGCTGCCGGCGTTCATGAGCGACTCCGAGCTGCTCTACGACAGCTACTGGGGCCTGATCCTGGTCAACGTGGCCTTCCAGTGCGGCTTCTGCGTCTTCGTGCTCAGCAACTACATGAAGGCGCTGCCGCGCGACCTCTACGAGGCGGCGATGGTCGACGGGGCGAGCGTGTGGCGGCAGTACTGGCAGGTCACCATGCCGCTGTGCCGGCCGGCCCTGGCGGCGCTGGCCACCCTGGAGGTGACCTGGATCTACAACGAGTTCTTCTGGGCCACCGTACTGATGCGCACCGGCGACAAGTTTCCCGTGACCAGCTCGCTGAACAACCTGCGCGGCGAGTTCTTCACCGACAACAACCTCGTCTCGGCGGGCTCGGTGCTGGTCGCGATCCCCACCCTGGTGATCTTCTTCCTGTTGCAGAAGCAGTTCGTCCGGGGCCTGACCCTGGGAGCGTCCAAGGGATGAGCATCGTCCACGTGCGCCGCGCGCGGACCAGCCTGGTGCTCGACGCGCGCGGCCCGGCACTGCCCCGGGTCACGCACTGGGGCGCCGACCTCGGCCCCGTCCCGCCCGGCGACCTGCCCGCGCTCGTCGACGCCACCGTCGCGCCGGTCGTGCCGAGCAGCTTCGACGCCCCGACCGTGCTGTCCCTGCTGCCCGAGGCGTCGGCCGGCTGGAGCGGCCGGCCGGCGCTGGCCGGGCACCGCGACCGCACCGCCTGGTCCACCGCCTTCCGCCTCGACTCCCTCGACGTCGGCGACGACGATCCGGCGGCCCCGGCCCGGGTCACCGTCCGGGCGTCCGACGCCGCCGCAGGGCTGTCGCTGACCGTCGAGATCACCCTCGACCCGACCGGGCTGGTGCTGCTGCGCCACCGGCTGCGCAACGACGGCGCCACCCCGTACGAGCTGCGGGAGCTGACCCCGGTGCTGCCGGTGCCGGCGGTCGCCACCGAGCTGCTCGACCTGACCGGCCGGTGGTGCCGGGAACGGTCGCCGCAGCGGCACCCGTGGCCGATGGGCGCGTGGGTACGGGAGGGCCGGCACGGCCGCACCGGGCACGACGCCACCCTGCTGCTGGTCGCCGGCACGGCCGGGTTCGGCTTCGGCCACGGCGAGGTGTGGGCGGTGCACACCGCGTGGAGCGGCGACCACGTGACCTTCGCCGAGCGCCGGCCGACGGGCGAGGCCACCCTCGGCGGCGGCGAGCTGCTCGCCCCCGGCGAGGTGCTGCTCGCCCCCGGCGCGGAGTACGCGACCCCGCTGCTGTACGCGGTCTTCTCCGACGCCGGGCTGGACGGGCTCAGCGACGTCCTGCACACCCACCTGCGCGCCCGGCCACGGCACCCGGCCACGCCCCGCCCGGTCACCCTCAACGTCTGGGAGGCCGTCTACTTCGACCACGACCTGGACCGGCTCCGCGCCCTGGCCGACCGCGCCGCGGAGGTCGGCGTCGAACGCTTCGTGCTCGACGACGGATGGTTCCGGGGCCGCCGCCACGACCTCGCCGGCCTCGGCGACTGGTACGTCGACGACACCGTCTGGCCCGACGGCCTGCACCCGCTGATCGACCACGTACGCGGCCACGGCATGCAGTTCGGGCTCTGGGTCGAGCCGGAGATGGTCAACCCCGACTCGGAGCTGTTCCGCGCCCACCCGGAGTGGGTGCTCTCGGCGCCCGGCCGGCTGCCGCCGGAGTGGCGGCACCAGCAGGCGCTCGACGTGGCGCACCCGGCCGCGTACGCCTACCTGCTGGAGCGGCTGGACGACCTGCTCACCGCGCATCCCGGCATCGACTACCTCAAGTGGGACCACAACCGGGACCTGACCGAGGCGGGCCATCACGGCCGGCCCGGCGTGCACGAGCAGACCCTCGCGGTCTACCGGCTCCTCGACGAGCTGCGCCGCCGCCACCCGGACGTGGAGATCGAGAGCTGCGCGTCCGGCGGCGCCCGGGTGGACCTGGAGATCCTGCGGCGCACCGACCGGGTCTGGGCCAGCGACTGCAACGACGCCCTGGAGCGGCTGGCCATCCAGCGCTGGACCGGCCTGCTGCTGCCGCCCGAGCTGGTCGGCACCCACATCGGCCCGGAGCGCTCGCACACCACCCACCGGGTGCACGACCTGGGCTTCCGGGCGACCACCGCGCTCTTCGGCCACCACGGCATCGAGTGGGACATCGGCGCGATCGGCTTCGTGCAGCGCCGCGAGCTGGCCGCCTGGGTGGCGCTGCACAAGCGGCTGCGCCCGCTGCTGCACGCCGGGCGGGTGGTCCGGGTCGACCATCCGGACCCGGCCGTCTGGGCGCACGGCGTGGTCGCCCACGACGGTTCCCACGCGGTGTACGCCGTGGCCCGCCTGGCCACGTCGGTGGCCCAGGTGCCCGGGCCCGTCCGGCTGCCCGGCCTCGACCCCCGTCGACGGTACGCGGTGCGCCCCGTCGCCGGCGTGCCCGAGCCCGCGACCCTCCAGCTCACCGAGCCGGGCTGGCTGGTCGACGGCGGGGTGACGCTCGGCGGCGCGGTGCTGGCGACCGTCGGGCTCCAACTGCCGGCGCTGCACCCCGAACAGTCGGTGCTGCTCGAACTCACCGCCGCCGACGAGTGACGGCGGGCGGCGGACGGCGGGCGGCGGACGGGAGATTTCTCGGAAAAACTTCGGCGGGGACGTCGAGAACCGGAGTGCCGGCTTCTACCTGAGGGTGAGAGCACCGAAGATGGTGCGCAGTCGTGAGGAGCCAGCCGTGAAGTACATGTTGCTCATGCAGTTCAGCGCCGCCGGCACTGACTTCCCGCCGATCGAGAGGTGGACGTCGGAGGAGATCCGGGCGCACGTCGCCTTCATGGCGGAGCTCAACGAGAAGCTGGCCGCCGAGGGCGAGATGGTCGGCGGCGAGGGGCTCGCCGGGCCCGCCCAGGCGAAGATCGTCCGGGCGGGCGCCGGTGGCGCGCCCGTGGTCACCGAGGGGCCGTTCGCCGAGACCAAGGAGTTCCTCGCCGGTTTCTGGATCGTCGACTGCGACAGCCCGCAGCGGGCCGTCGAGCTGGCCGCGCACATCTCCACCGCGCCCGGCCCCGGCGGTCGGCCGTTGAACATGCCGATCGAGGTGCACCCCGTGATGTCGGCGCCCCCGCAGGAGATGTGACGACCGGACGCCCCGCCGAGGACCTGCTGCGCGAGCTGGCGCCGCAGGTCCTCGGCGTGCTCACCCGCCGCTTCGGTGACTTCGCCACCGCCGAGGACGCCGTGCAGGAGGCGCTGCTGGCGGCGGCGACACAGTGGCCGGTCGACGGCATGCCGGACAATCCGCGCGGCTGGCTGATCCAGGTCGCGTACCGCCGGATGGTCGAACTGGTCCGGGGCGAGGCGGCCCGGCGGCGGCGCGAAGACCTCGCCGCCCGCCGCGAACCGGACGACCGACGGGCCGCGCCGCCGCCGGACGAGGAACTGGCCGCCGACCGGGACGACACCCTGACCCTGCTCCTGCTCTGCTGCCACCCGGCGCTCACGTCGGCCTCGGCGATCGCGCTGACCCTGCGCGCGGTCGGCGGCCTGACGACGGCCGAGATCGCCCGCGCCTTCCTCGTGCCCGAGGCCACCATGGCGCAGCGGATCAGTCGCGCCAAGCAGCGCATCCGCGACTCGCGGGTCCCGTTCCGGATGCCCGAACCGGCCGACCGGGAGGCGCGGCTGGCCGCCGTGCGGCACGTGCTCTATCTGATCTTCACCGAGGGGCACACCGCCAGCCTCGGCGCCGACCTGCGCCGGGTGGACCTGTCGGAGGAGGCGATCCGGCTCACCCGGGCCCTGCGCGCCCGCCTGCCCGCCGACGCCGAGGTCGCCGGGCTGCTCGCGCTGATGCTGCTCACCGACGCCCGCGCCGCCGCCCGGACCGGGCCGTCGGGTGAGCTGATCTCCCTGGCCGACCAGGACCGGGGCCGGTGGGACGCGGCGGCGATCGCCGAGGGCGTCGCCCTGGTCACCTGGGCGCTGCCGCGCGGGCCGGTCGGGCCCTACCAGCTCCAGGCGGCCATCGCCGCGCTGCACGACGAGGCGCCCAGCACCGCGCAGACCGACTGGCCACAGATCCTCGCCCTGTACGAGGTGCTGGAACGCTCCTCCGCCAACCCCGTCGTCTCCCTCAACCGGGCGGTGGCGACCGCCATGGTGCACGGCCCGGCCGCCGGCCTGGCGGCGCTCGACGCGCTGGACGCCGATCCCCGGCTCGCCGGGCACCACCGGCTGCCCGCCGCCCGGGCCCACCTGCACGAGATGGCCGGCGACCGGGAACGGGCGGTGGCCGCGTACCGGGCCGCCGCCGCCCTGACCACGAGCCTGCCGGAGCAGCGGTACCTGACGATGCGCGCCGCCCGCCTGGCCACCGCCCCGACCGCGCCCTGACGCGGCACGGCGGCCCGGGTGGCCCGGCGGCCCGGGTGGCCGGGTGGCCCGGTGGCCCGGGTGGCCGGGTGGCCGGGTGGCCCGGTGGCCCGGGTGGCCCGGGTGGCCGGGTGGCCGGGTGGCCGGGTGGCCGGGTGGCCGGGTGGCCCCGATCGTCCCTCACTCCGGCGCGGGCCGCCCCGGTCGCCGGTACCGCGCTCGTCGGGGACCGGAGGAGACGTGTCGTCGCTGTCGAGCTGCCCCGTCCATGGGGCGGAGCGCCGCGGCCGAGGCGACCGGCGCTCCCACGGACGAGGCGGAGGCGCCGCGACCGAGGCCACCGGCGCTCCCACGGACGAGACGGGAGCGCCGCGACCGAGGCGATCGGCGGTCCCACGGACGGGGCAGCTCGACAGCGCGCGCCGCCGGTGGTCGGGCCGGCGGGGCACCCGGCCACCGACGGCGCGAAACGCCCTCAGCGCGCGGCGCAGGTCACCACGGGCGTGGCGTTGGCGCCGTTCCAGCTGCCGATGAAGCCGAAGCTGGTGCTGGCCCCCGCGCCCAGCCGACCGTTCCAGTCGACGTTGCGCGCGGTGTACGACGACCCGCTGCCGCTCACCGTGGCGTTCCATGCCTGGCTGACCGACTGGCCGTTGGCGAACGTCCACGTCGTCGTCCAGCCGGTGATCGCGGCGGAGCCGGCGGTCACCTTGACCTCACCCTGGAAGCCGCCCTGCCACTGGTTGACCACCGTGTACGTCGCGGTGCACCCGCCCGGCGGCGGGGTCGTGGGCGGCGGGATGGTGGGTGGCGGGATGGTGGGTGGCGGAGTCGTCGGCGGCGGCGTGGTGGGCGGCGGAGTCGTCGGCGGGGTGCTGCCGAAGACGGTCGCCTCCCTCGCGGTCGCCCGGATGCCGTTGGCGCCGTTGAAGATCCGCTGCCCCCAGGTGGTCAGGCTGGCGGGGTTGAAGTTGGTGACCATGTCGAGGTATTCGACGCCGCCGCCGTTGCCGCTCCACGACCAGCCCAGGTAGCCGATCCCGTTGGTCTGCGCGTACGAGAGGATGGCGTCCTCGTCGGGGTTGCCGTCGGAGTGGTCGAAGCCGAACTCGCCGACCACGATCGGCAGCTTCGCCGCGCGGAACCGGCCCAGGTAGTCGCTGATCTCGGCGGCGGTGTCGAAGACGCCGTACATGTGGATGGAGAACACGGTGTTGCGGTCGGGGTCGGCGGCGAACACCGAGGCGGCGTTGTCGCGCATGGTGAACGACCAGTCCTGACCCCAGTTCGGCGCGTCCACCATGATCGTGTGGTCCAGCCCGGCGGCGCGCAGCCGCCTGACGGCGTTCGAGGTGTCGGTGGCCCAGGTGCCGTAGCCCTGGTTGCCGTACGGCTCGTTGCCGATGTTGACGATGACGTACTTCTCCTGGCCGGCGAGGGCGCCGGAGACGCTCAGCCAGTAGTCGACGGCCTGGTCCAGGGTGGCCGCCCCGCTCTGCTCGCCGTAGCCGGTGGTGTCGTGCACCTCCAGCACGCAGATCAGCCGGTTGGCCTTGCACAGGGAGACGACGTTGGCGACGTCGGCGGTGTCGTTCTTCGCCCAACGCTGGCCGCTGGCCAGCACCACCCGCACGGTGTTCGCGCCGAGCGCCTTGATGTTGGCGAAGGAACTGGTCTGCTGCTGGTACCAGGTGTGCGCGTGGTTGACGCCGCGCATGACGAACTCGTTGCCGTTGGCGTCGTAGAGCCTGCCGTCGGCGACGGAGAAGCCGGTCGCGGCCCGCGCGGGCTGCCCGAACGCCAACACGGCGACCAGCAGCGCGAGCAGGGCCGCACCGGCGGCGGAGAGTCGTTTCTTCATGGCCTACCTCAGGGGAGGACCCCCGCTGCCCAGGAGGGGGTGGGACGTCACAGGGGATGGCGGCCGCAGCCCGGCAGCCGCCGCCCGGCTCCCGGCGGCGCACGGATCAGCGTAGGCCGATCGGTTCGGCCGCGCAATGAACCGGTTAAGGAGCTAAAGCGGAAACGGCGGGCGCGATGGTTGACCCGGCCCGGCCGGGGTATCCGGGGATGATCCGCCCGGATCGGAAGGAGACACGATGGTCAAGGTCGGTTACACCCTGATGTGTGAGCAGGCCGGCCCCAAACAGCTGGTCGACCACGCGGTGCGGGCGGAGGCGGCCGGCTTCGACCAGCTCGTCATCTCCGACCACTACTATCCCTGGCTCGACTCGCAGGGCCACTCCCCGTACGCCTGGTCGGTGCTCGGCGCGGTCGCGCACGCCACCAGCCGGGCGGAGCTGATGTCCTTCGTGACCTGCCCGATCCGCCGCTACCACCCGGCGGTGGTGGCCCAGAAGGCCAGCACCGTCGGGGTCCTCTCCGACGGCCGGTTCACCCTCGGCCTGGGCGCGGGCGAGAACCTCAACGAGCACGTGGTGGGCGGCTGGCCGCACGTGCAGCAGCGGCACGAGATGTTCGAGGAGGCGCTCCAGATCATCCGGCCCCTGCTCAACGGGGAGACGCTGACCTTCTCCGGCAACCACTACGACGTGCCCGACGCGTACGTCTGGGACCGCCCGCAACGGCCGGTGCCGATGGCCGTGGCCGCCTCCGGCCGGCAGTCGGCCACCCTCGCGGCCGAGTACGGCAACGGCATCGTCGCCACCGAGCCGGACCCGCACATCATCGAGATGTACGACGACGCCGGCGGCGCCGGGAAGCCCCGCTACGGGCAGGTGGCCATCTGCTACGGCCCGGACGAGGCGGAGTGCCGCAAGATCGTGCACGACCAGTTCCGCTGGTTCGGGATGGGCTGGAAGGTCAACGCGGACCTGCCCGGGCCGGAGTCGTTCGCCGCCGCCACCCAGTTCGTCCGCGAGGAGGACGTGGCCGAGGGCATCTCCTGCGGGCCCGACGTGGACCGCCACGTCGAGGCGTTCAAGAAGTTCGTCGACGCGGGCTTCACCCACGTGGCCATCGTGCAGGTGGGCGGCGAGACGCAGCCGATGTTCCTGGACTGGGCGCAGGAGCAGTTGCTGCCGCGGCTGCGCGAGCTGTGAGGATCTCGCCGACCCGGCGGCCCCGGTCGACCCCGCCCGGCAGGTTCGGCCCGGCCGAGCTGCGCCTCGCGCTGGCCGCGCCCCGCCCCGCCGCCGGCCTGACCAGCGAGTGGCGGCTCGTCGACGGGATCCGCACCCACATCCGCCGCACGGCCGACCCGGGCACCGGCGGCACACCGGTCGTGCTGGTGCACGGGCTGGCGGTGTCCCACCGCTACCTGACCCCGCTCGCCCTGGCGCTGGCCGACACCCATCCCGTGTACGCGCCGGACCTGCCCGGCTTCGGGCTCACCGAGCGCCCCGGGACGGCGTACGACGTGCTCCGGCACGCCGACCACCTGGCGGCCTGGCTGGCCGCGTACCGAATGCCGCCGGTCTGCCTGTTCGGGCACTCGTTCGGCGCGGAGGTCGTGGCGGCGCTGGCCGCGCGGCACCCCGACGCGGTCCGCGCCGTGGTGCTCGCGGGACCGACCAGCGACCCGGTCGCCCGCTCCCGCCGCCGGCAGTTCGGCCGCTGGCTCGTGGACACCCTGCGCGAGGCGCCGTTGCAGGCGCCGATCCTGCTCCGCGACGTCGTCGACGCCCGCCCCTGGCGGGTGCACGCCACGCTCTCGCACTCGGTACGCAACGGCGTCGAGGCGGACCTGGTCCGGATCGCCGCGCCCACGCTGGTGGTCGCCGGCTCCCGCGACCCGGTCGTGCCGGCGCCGTGGCGCACACAGGTGGCCCAACTGGTGCCCCGGGCCCGGACGCTGACCGTGCCGGGCGCCGCCCACAACGTCGCCACCACCGCGCCCGCGCAGGTCGCCGACGCCATCCGTACCCTTCTCGCCCCGTCGCTCACGAACAGGTGATCACATGCGCATCGGCAACACGGAGATCCGACCCGCCGGCGGTGGCCTGGGCTGCCTCCTGATGATCCTCTTCTCGATCGTCGCCTCGGTGGTCCTGACCGTCCTGCTCAACCTGGTCCTGTAACCACCCAGCCCGCCGATCCCACCCGTTGTGGCCCCACCCGGCTCACGACCCCACCGCCCGCTCGCGATCCCACACCCTCACGGTCCTGGCACGCTTGCGGTCCCCGCACACTCGCGATCCCACACACTCGCGCTCTCCACACACTTGCGGTCTCCGCACGAGATCTTGGTAGGGAAGGGCCCCTCCAGGGGCCTTTTCCTACCAAGATCTCCCGTCGGCCGACCAGGCCAACGCGGTCGGCCACACCAGGCCGGACGCGGTCGGCCACACCAGGCCGGACGCGGTCGGCCACACCAGGCCGGACGCGGTCGGCCACACCAGGCCGAAGGCAGTCAGCCGCGCAGGCCGAAGGCGGTCAGCATCTCGCGGGTCGCCTGGCGGACCGGGTCGAGGACGTTACGGCGCAGCCAGCGGGCGACCGGCGACACAGTCGCGCGCCACGCGGCGGCCACCGCCCGGCCCACGGGGCGGACGGCGTGCTGCCACAGCCACCTCCCCGCCAGCACGAACGGTCGCAGGGTGAGCGCGTAGCACCACCACAGCAGCCGGCCGGCCATCCGCCACGCCCAGCCGAGCGCGCCGAGCAGCGCCCGCCCCGCCGCCAGCAACCACCGGCCCACGGCGGCGAGCCCGGCGACCAGCACGCGCCCGAGCGGGGCCAGGACCCGACCCAGCCAGCGCAGCGGCACCCGAATCAGGTGATGAGCCAGCCAGGCCAGCGGCACCCACACCACCGTCCGGGCCAGCCAGGCCAACCCCCGGCCGAGCCACACCAGCGGCACCCACACCACCATCCGGACCAGCCAGGCCAACCCCCGGCCGAGCCAGCACAGCGGCACCCAGACCAGGGTGCGCAGCAGCCAGCCGAGCGGGCGCAGCAGCCAGCGGTCCAGGAGCCGGCCGACCGGCGCGAGCAGCCAGCGGTGCAGCCACCGGCCGGTGGCGGCGACCACCTCCCAGACCAGCCGCACGGGCACCACCACGACCAGCGCGATCCCGCGCGCGACGGCCACCAGCATCGGAGCGGGCGCGGACCCGGTCTGCGTTGCCTGGGCGTGCGGCGCCGGACGCGGCGTGTCGATCACCGGCACACGGTAACCAGCCCGGACAACCGCTGGCGGAGCCGGGAGCCGAGCTCGGACCAAGTCGAGGGCCGGGCTCGGGCCGGACCAAGGACGGCTGAGCCGAAGGTCGGGTCGAGGGCCGAGTCGAAGATCGGGGCGCGGGCCGCACTCAGGCCGGGTCGAGGGCCAGGTCGACGACGACCGGGTAGTGGTCGGAGGCGTACTCAGCGTCGCCGCCCCGCACCACCCGGCAGTCCCGCGCCCGGGCCGCCAGCGGCGCGGTGCCGAGCAGGTAGTCCAGCCGCATCCCGGAGAACTCCGCCCCGCCACCGTGTCGGGTCGGCGCGGTCAGCCCGGCGTCGGCGGTGCCGGCCGCCGCGTAGAGGTCGACCAGGCCGGCGGCGAGCAGCCGGGCCACCGCCCGGGTGTCCACCGTCCGCCCGTCCCGGCGCAGGTGACGACGACGGTACGCGGCGGGCAGCCGGGCGATCCGGTCGGCGTGGTCGGCGACCGGGTCGAGGGTGTTCAGGTCTCCGGCCAGCAGTCCCAGCTCCCCCGGCGCGCGGCGCAGCGCGGCGGCGACCCAGCCGGCCTCGACGCGCCGCCGCAGGCCGGAGTACGGGTCCAGGTGGACGCTCAGCACGGTCAGCGGGCCGGCGTCGGTCGGCACGGTGACCCGCTGCGCGGCGTGGTGGAACGGCCGGCGCACCGGGGCGGCGGCGAGGACGCGCAGCGGCGGCCGGAGCAGCACGGCCACCGGCTGCCCGAAGCAGGACCGGGCCAGGTGGGCGGTCATCCCCACCCGGCCCGCGAAGTCGGCGAGCACGCCGCTGCCCGCAGCGGCGGGACCGCCGCCGGGGGCAGGCGCGGCGGCCGGCCGGTCGTCGAAGTCTCGCAACTCCTGCAGGGCCAGCACGTCGGGCCGCTGCTCGGCGACGACCCGTACCAGCCGGTCGCGGCGGTCGGCGCCGCCGGAGTCCCGCCCGCCGGTCCGGATGTTCCAGGTCATCACCCGCAGCATCGCCGACGTCAGTCCGTCCGGGCGGCCTTGGCCAGCTCGTCGTCCAGGGTGTCCACGTCCTCGGACTCGATGCTGGGCCGGTTTCCCTCCCGCAGGTCCTCGTTGGGGCGGACCACCCAGTAGAGCAGCCCGATCCAGAGGGTGGTGAGGATGATCGCGCCCATGAAGTCGGTCGGGTGGTGCATGCCCCGGTACATGCGGGAGATCGCCACGCCGGCCGGCATCACCACGGCCAGCGCCACGAAGATCCACCGCCACCACCGGTCCGTACGCGGGAAGACGATCACCGCGATGGCCACCCAGACGCAGAGGGTGGCGGCGATGTGGCCGGACGGGAACGAGGAGGTCGGCATCGGTCCGTCGAGGTTGCCGACCGGCGGCCGCGGCCGGTCGACGGCCGCGGCGGCGGCGAGGAAGAGGCTCAGCTCGCCGAACATGGTCAGCGCGACGAAGAGCACCGGCCGCCAGCGCCGCCACACGGCCAGCACGAGCGGGCAGAAGACCAGCGAGATGAGCAGGATGGCGTGGGTGTCGCCGACCTTGCTCCACCAGTAGCTGAAGTCGTCCCGGCCCGGCGTGCGGTGCTCCGCGAACCACCTGGGCACGTCGGTGTCGAGGGTGGCGAAGAAGGTGCCCCCGGCGTGGTAGCTGACGAACATGCCGAAGCCGTAGAGCGCGCCGAGGACCAGCACCCAGCCGACGAGCAGCTCGAACACGGCGGCCCGGGGGTGCGGCAGCAGGTGCGCCTCGTCGGGGGCGGGCGCCACGTCGTGGGCGGCCTCCGGCTCCAGCCCCTCGGTCAGCGCCGGGACCGGCCGGCCCCGCTCCAGCCGCCACAGCCGGAAGGCGTACGCGGTGACGCCGAGCCAGGCGGCGCCGAGCAGCCAGGCCCCGAGCACGTCGGAGACGAAGTGCACGCCCAGCGCGATCCGGGTCAGGCCGATCAGGAACACGACGGTGGCGACCAGGGCGATCGCGGGCTTGCGCCAGCGGCGCGACATGGCCGGCAGGAAGACCAGCAGCAGCGCCCCGTAGGCGACCATCGAGCCGAGGGCGTGCCCGCTGGGGAAGCTGTCCCCCGCGTAGCTGCCGATCGGCACCTCCACCTCGGGGCGCAGCCGGTCGACAAGCGTCTTGAGCGCCGGGTCGAGGATCAGCGCGCCGAGGCCGGTGACGATCAGGAACACCGCGAGCCGGCCCTGCTTGCGGATCAACAGGCCGACCACGGCGACCGACACCAGCCAGACGATGACGGCCCGGCCGCCCAGGTCGGTGAGCGCGTTGAGCACCGTCACCAGCGGCCCGTGCGGCGCGACCAGGTCGTTGAGCCAGGCGGCCACGCCGTGGTCGACGTCGTACAGCGGGGTCCACCGGGTCCGGACCAGGACGAGGAGCACCCCGAAACCGACCCCGGCACCCAGCACGACCGCCAGGCCGGCGAGCGTCCGCTCGGTGAAGTGACCCAGGGGTCGTCGCAACGCCTCTTTGACCGCGCCCACGGCAGCCTCCCTCTCGCCTCTGGCGTGCCGCATTACCCGATCGGCGCTCCGCGTACACCGGGCCGTGTCCGAAGCGGACTACAGCGACGTCATGTCGCCGGTGTCGAGGAGCTCCTCGCGCTCGGTCTCGGGCTCCCAGAGGTCGGGCTGGGCGGGCTCGCGTACGCCGATCCGCAGCGCCTCGAGCTGGGCGGCGAAGGACAGGCCGCCGAAGAGCGCCACGCCGGTCAGGTTGGCCCAGAGCAGCAGCGCCATCATCCCGGTCAGCGCGCCGTACGTCTGGCCGAACCCGTCGCTGAACCGCACGTACGCGGCGAGCAGCAGGCTGGCCAGCCACCACAGCGCGGTGGCGATCCCGGCGCCGAAGAACAGCCAGGACAGGCCGGGCTGGTTGCGGCGGGGCGCGTGCCGGAACAGCACCGCGACGGCGACGACGGTCAGCCCCAGGCTGAGCGGCCAGCGCACCGCGTCCCAGACGCCGTTGGCGAGCTCGCCCCAGGCGTAGTGCCGCTGCACCGAGTCGCCCATCGGGCCGCCGCCGACGAGGATCAGGAACCCGGTCAGCGCCGGCACGCCGGCGGTGAGGGCGAGGACGGCGGCGCGGACGTACTTCCACAGCGCCGGACGGTCCCGCTCCACGCCGTAGATCCGGTTGGCCCCGCGCTCGATCTGCGCCATGGTGCTGGTGAGCGCGATCAGGCCGGTGACCATGCCGAGCCCGAGCGCCCACTCCCCGGCGCGCTCGGTGCGGTCGCCCTCGCCGAGCAGCTCGGCCACCACCGACTCGCTCGCCCCGGGGGTGAGCGCGAGCACCGTGTCGGCGACGACCTGACCGCCCTCCTCCACGCCGAGTTCGCTGATCAGACCGGTCAGCGCGATCAGGAACGGCACGACGGCGAGGCAGAGTTGCAGGGCGAAGGCCCGCGAGTGGCTGAACCCGTCGCCGTAGCGGAACCGGATGAACGCGTCCCGCAGCAGGTGCCAGCCGCCGTGGCGGCGCAGGGTGTGCCAGGCGTCGTCGGCGTTGAGCTCCTCGTCGGGCATCAGCCGGGTCTCCGGCACCATCCGGGTGCTACTCACGGCGCGCCTCGTCGATGAGCTGCTCGCCCCGCTCGGCCGCTGCCTTCGCGTCCTCGGCCAGGTCGGGATCCTGCTCCGGCTGCGGCACGCAGAGCCACAGGGCCCGCCGCCGGATCTCGGCCTTGAGGGTGCGGCCGGGCTCGATGAGGTCGCCGTCCAGCTCGCGGGGCTGGGCCCGGTTGCTGGTGATCTCCACGCGCCGGCCCCGGAAGACCTCCATCCTGGGGACGCGGTCCTGCTTGCGGACGACGGCCCAGCCGAGTGCCAGCCAGTGCCGCAGCGTGCGCGGGGTGAGCACCGCGACGTCGAGGTAGCCGTCGTCGGGCTCGGCCTCGGTGAGCAGGCGTACGCCGCCCTGGAGGCGCCCGACGTTGGCGACCAGGACCGAGCGGGCCCGCCGGCGGATCGGCTGCTGGTCGTCGATGCGGATGGAGACCTTCATCGGCCGGTCGCGCAGGTGCCGGGCGGCCCCCATGACGTACGCCGGCCAGCCGATCCGCTTCTTGGTGGTCTCCGAGGTGTCGGCGAGCATCTGGGCGTCGAAGCCCATGCCGGCCATCACGGTGAAGTAGTGGTCCTCGACCGCGCCGACGTCGAGCAGTCGGCGACCGCGTTCGACGGCGACCTCCAGCCCGGCGGCCAGGTCGTTCGAGAGGCCCAGGTTGGCCGCGAGCAGGTTGCCGGTGCCCTGGGGCAGCACGGCGAGCGCCACGTCGGTGCCGACCAGGGCGCTGACGCAGGACATCACGGTGCCGTCGCCGCCGCAGGCGAAGACCACCTCCACGCCGGCCTCGATCGCCTTCTCGGTCTGGCCGCGGCCCGGGTCCTCGACCGTGGTCTCGAACCACAGCGGCTCCGGCCAACCGGCGGCGGCGAGGGCGTCGTGGACCGTCCGCCGCAGCTCGTCGAGGTCGGCGACCTTGACCGGGTTGACCACCACGGCGGAGCGGAGGCCATCCTCGTGCGTCGCGCGCCTGTCCTGTCCAGCATCCACGGCGCCAGTGTGCAGCAGAACCGCCCCGGCAGCGACCCGACGAGGCGGTGACGTTACGCGCACCGAAAACGGGTTTGCCGCACGCCCGCCCCGGCCGTCACCCTCCCGGCCGACCTTCCGTCGCCGTCCGCCCCGCCGATCATGAGGTCGACGGCGGTTGTCGAGATCGACTCGACCGTCAACCTCACGATCAACGGGGTGGGATGGTCAGGCTGCGGGGTGAAGGGCGGTCTCCACGCGGCGGCGCAGGTCGTTGAGGTCGGCGCCGGCCTCGGTGAGCACCAGCGCGCCGAGGCCCTGCCCTTCGCGGAGCACCCCGAGCAGGATGTGCTCGGTGCCGATGTGGCGGTGGCGCAGCCGCAGCGCCTCCCGCAGGGCCAGCTCCAGCACCTTCCTGGCGCGCGGGGAGAAGGGCCCGCCCGCGTACCGTCGCCGGCCCCAGCGGCGGCGCGGCGCCGGCGCGGCCTCGCGCAGCGCGTCGGGGCCGAAGGACTCCTCGATCCGCGCGACGATGGCGGCGAGGTCGATGCCAATCTCGCGCAGGGCGTCGGCGTCGGCGTCGGCGAGGCCCGTGCCGCCCCGCTCGGTGTGCCGGCGGACGCGGGCCCGAAGGTCGTCGGCGCGGACGCCGGCCTCGGCGAGCACCCGCGCGGCGAGGCTGTCGCCGTCGGCGAGCAGGGCGAGCAGCAGGTGCTCGGTGCCGACGGGCCGCTGGCCCTCGTCCCGGGCCTCGTCCCGGGCGGCGCGCACCACGGTGCGGGCCCGGTCGGTGAACCGCTCGAACATCACGCCTCCCAGGAGGATCCGACCGCCGGTCGCCCGGCGTGCTTCTTGTGGACCGCCTGCCGGCTGACCTCGAGCTCGTCGGCGATCTCCTGCCAGGACCAGCCCTGTCGACGGGCGTTGTCCACCTGGACCACCTCGAGGCGTTCGAGCAGCCGGCGCAGCGCGCGGACGGCGCGCAGCCCGACCCGGGGGTCGGTGCTGCCAGCCGCCGCGGCGAGTTCCGTTGCCTGACTCATGGTGTCAACATACGTTGACACCACCTCGATGTCAACCCACGTTGACACCCGACGCGGGACGTCGAGTTCTGCCTCGACCGACGCGAAGGTCGCCCGCCCCGAAGCCTCACTGCCGGCGCCCGCCGTCCCCCGCACCCCCGCCCGTTGGGACACCCAGCGCCGCAGCGAGGTCGGCCGCGTGCTCGAACGCGGGCGCCGCCCGTTCGCTCTCCTGGGCACCGAGCCGGACGCGTCCCGCACGCTCCAGCATCTCGGCCGCCGTCTCCGGGTCGTCCAGCACCATCGCCAGCTCGGCGCGGTAGACCAGGACCTCCAGCCACGTGACCGGATCGTCGTCGGACCGCGCGTGAGCCAGTGCGCTGTCGAGGATCCGGACGGCCTGGCGGGCGTCACCCCTGGAGTCGGCCTGCACGACGGCGTTCGCCAGGGCCCTGGCCAGCCGCCCCTCCGGAGTGCTCGCCGGCACGGAATCGGCGGTCGTCTGCCGTACGACGCGGATCCAGTTGCCGCCGGGGTCGACGACACTGAAGCCGCCCACCCCGTCGTAGTTCTTCCGCGCTCTGGGTCGGGTCATCCGCGGCCTGCCGGACACCAGCACCTTGCCGTACGCGGCCCGCATGCCAGCGGCGAACGCCCGGTGCAGTCCCTCGATGTCGGAGCTGAGCACGAGGCAGGAGCCGTACGACTGGTCCGGGTCGAAGCCGGCGATCTCGAAGAAGTGCAGATTCAGGTCTTCACGCTGCAACGCCACGTACGGATTGGGCTTGCGTTGCTTGTACGTCGCGCGAAATCCGAGGACCTCGTAGAAGGCGGTGATGTCGTCGATGGAGGCGCAGGGCAGCAGGGGAACGGTCACCTCGTTGGCCATGCCTCCCTTCCTAGGCGCGGCAGGATCTCCGGCGCACACGGAAATGGCCGATCGTCCGGTCGCCTCCAACCGATCGGACCACCGGCGGAGACGCCGCTGGCCGGCACCCCGTGCGGGGTACCGGCCAGCGGTCGTGTTCGCGTGTGTGTCAGCTGTTCCAGTGCTCGGCGACGAGGTCGGCGGCCTGCTGCTCCCACTGCGCGTAGTGGTCCGGGTACGCCGACACCTGCACCGTCTGCGCGGCCTTCGTCAGGGGCATGTCCTGCCACCCGTCGACCTGCTTCAGACCCTTCAGGAACGCGGTGGTCGAGTACTCAGGGTTGGTGATCTGCTCCACCGTGCCCCACCCACTCGACGGGCGCTGCTGGAACAGACCCTGCGAGTCGTGGTCGTTGCGCTCACCCAGATGACCCAGGTTCTCCAACTTCGACTCCTGCAACGCCGTCCCGATCGCCACCACGGCGGCACGCTCGTCCATGCCGGCCTTCTTCGTCGCCGCCACGATCGCCTTCACGTTCGCGACCTGCTCATCGGACAGGTCGATACGCGACTGCGCGCCCTGCACACCGTGCGGAATCAGCTTCGCCGTGTCCACGCCCGGCTTGTCCGCCACCGCCACGGCGGTGATCGGCGTGCCCGCCTCGACCGGCGCGGCACCCTCACCATGGTTCAGCGGACCGGCGGCCAGACCACCGGCAACGGCCAGACCAGCAATACCCAGAACGCTCTTACGCATGATCGTGTTCACGATGGGCTCCATTCGGGGGAAGGCACCCACGGCCGAAAGGGGGATCGGACACGCGGGTGCAAGCACCGTCGGGCGCTCAAAAGGAACTCGGGGGAATCCGACACGGTAGCCGGGAAGATCTAGACCGGCCTCACGTCGACCGCAGGGGTGGCCCATGTTGCGGGGCGGGGGACGCCCTCGCGTCGGCCGGACCATGTGTAACGACCACCGGCCCGCCATCATTCCGGGGGCCCGGCCACGCCCGCGCCCGCAGG
>NZ_JBSGDY010000049.1:0-39006 GCF_053602615.1 Micromonospora sp. NPDC004336 | reverse complement strand
CCCGTCCCGGAGCCGGTCGGTAAGGGGCTCGCCACCGGCGTCTCCGGGGGTCTGCTGTCCGCGCCGCTGAACCTGATCAGCCTCGACACTCCGGCCGCCGGTGACCTGGCCGGGCCACTGGCCGCCGCGCTGGTGGGCGTGGCCGGTGTACGGTGAGCGACGTGACGAGCGTTGACGGCCCGGCCCCGCAGCCGCATCCGCAGGGTGGCGGGGTGGACGCCCCGCCCGAGGGGTTCCCGGTCCCGCCCGCGGGGTCGCCGGTCCCGCCGGAGGGCGGCTGGCCGGCGGGTCAGGTGCCGCCTCACCCGGCGTCGCCCTATCCGGTGCCGCCCTATCCCGTGGCCGAGCCGGACCGGCTGACCCGCTTCGTCGTCCGTCTCTACGACCGCTCGCCGCGCTGGGCGGTGCCGCTGGCCGCGCTCGGCTGCGTCGCCGCCGGCATCGGCTACGCGCTGCTCAGCGATCCCACCCGCTCCGCGCCGGACGCCGCGCCGACCTGCTTGCTCAAGCTCACCACGGGGCTGGACTGCCCGGGCTGCGGCGGCACCCGGGCGCTCTGGTACGTGCTGCACGGCGACCTGCCGGCCGCCGCCCGGCACCACTTCCTCTTCGTCTTCGCGCTGCCCTTCCTGGCCTACCTCTTCGTCGCCTGGGCCGGGAAGCAGGCGTTCGGCTGGCGCCTGCCCGAGCTGCGGGTCAGCTCCCGGGCGATCGGCGTCTTCCTGGCCGCCTGGCTGGCCTTCTCGGTGCTGCGCAACCTCCCCTGGGCCCCGTTCACCTCCCTCTACGTCTGACCCCGCCCGTCCTCGGCCGCGCCGTGCGTGGGCGGGTCCGGCGGCTGTGCGGGGGTGGCTTGTCGGCGCTGTCGAGCTGCCCCGTCCGTGGGACCACCCGGGGGCGTGTCCGGCCAGACCACCCGTGCACGGGCCGCCCTCATTCGTGGGGCAGCTCGACAGCGCGGTGAGTAGCCTTCCCGGCCCGGCCGAGCGTGCCGAGATCTTGGACACGCGCCCAGTCAAGTGAACGGGGGGCTGTCCGCTTTCGCAGCTCAACGACCCGTTCGGCCCGACGGCCAGATTTCCTCCGGGACCACCGGGCCACTACAGTCCCAGGAATGCCGGACATGGTGCAGCCACAGGTCAAGCTCATCGCGTGGACCCACTTCGAGGCCCCGGACGACGTGCCGTGGTCGACCGACGCCGAGGGCGGCCAGGCCCTCGCCGAGTTCGCCGGCCGGGCCTGCTACCAGAGCTGGAAGAAGCCGAACCCGGCCACGGCCACCAACGCCGGCTACCTCGCGCACATCCTCGAGGTCGGGCACCTCAGCGTGCTGGAGCACGGCTCGGTCAGCTTCTACTTCAGCGGGGTGTCCCGCTCGTTCACCCACGAGCTGATCCGGCACCGGCACTTCTCGTACTCCCAGCTCTCCCAGCGGTACGTGCCGGAGCGCGACGCCGCCATGGTCGAGCCCCGGGTGATCGCCGACGACCCCGAGCTGCACAAGAAGTTCGTGGAGGCGGCCGAGGCGAGCGTCCGCGCGTACAACGAGCTGCTGGCGGGGCTGGAGCAGCGCTTCGCGGACGTGGAGAACGCCACCCTGCGGCGCAAGCAGGCCCGTCAGGCGGCCCGCGCCGTGCTGCCCAACGCCACCGAGACCCGGATCGTGGTCACCGGCAACTACCGGGCCTGGCGGCACTTCATCGCCATGCGGGCCACCGAGCACGCCGACGTGGAGATCCGCGAGCTGGCCGTGGAGTGCCTGCGGCAGCTCCAGGGGGTCGCCCCGAACGTCTTCGCCGACTTCGTCATCTCGACGCTGCCCGACGGCACCGAGGTGGCCGCCAGCCCGCACGGCGAGTGAGTCCTGAGCCCTTCCCCCGTGGGGTGCCGGTGGCCGTCCGCTAGGTTGGTGGCATGACGCACGACCACCCTGACACCCCCGCCCGGGCGGTGTCCCGCCCCTTCGGGCGAGTGCTCACGGCCATGGTGACCCCGTTCACCGCCGACGGCTCGCTCGACCTCGACGGCGCCGCGCGCCTCGCCAGTCACCTGGTGGACGAGCAGGGCAACGACGCGCTGGTGGTCAACGGCACCACCGGCGAGTCGCCGACCACCACCGACGCGGAGAAGGAGCACCTGATCCGGGCCGTGGCGGAGGCCGTCGGCGACCGCGCCAAGGTCGTTGCCGGGGTCGGCACCAACGACACCCGACACACCATCGAGCTGGCCTCGGCGGCCGAGAAGGCCGGCGCGCACGGGCTGCTCGTGGTCACCCCCTACTACAACAAGCCGCCGCAGAGCGGCCTGCTGCGCCACTTCACCGCCGTCGCGGACGCCACCGGCCTGCCGGTGATGCTCTACGACATCCCGCACCGCTCCGGCGTGCCGATCGACACCGAGACGATGGTGCGGCTGGCCGAGCACGGCCGGATCGTCGCGGTGAAGGACGCCAAGGGCGACCTGACGGCCACCAGCTGGGTCACCAGCCGGACGAACCTCGCCTTCTACAGCGGCGAGGACGCGCTCACCCTGCCCGCGCTGGCCGTGGGCGCCGTCGGAGTGGTCGGCACCTCGACCCACTTCACCGGCGCGCTCACCCGGCGGATGATCGAGGCGTACGACTCCGGTGACACCGGCGCCGCGCTCGACCTGCACCGGCGGCTGCTGCCGCTGTTCACCGGCATCTTCCGTACCCAGGGCGTGATCCTGGTGAAGGCGGGCCTGGCCGCCGCCGGGATGCCCGCCGGGCCGGTGCGCCCGCCGTTGGTCGACGCGACCGACGACGAGATCGCCCAGCTCCGCGCCGACTGCGCGGCGGCGGGCCTGGAACTCCCCGAATGACCGAACGACACGATGGGCGCCGGGTGACGGCGCCGCAGAATGAGGTGGACGCGTGACCGAGGCGCACATCGAGACGGAACTGCCCCCGCCGCTGCCGGAGGGTGGGCTGCGGATCATCCCGCTCGGCGGGCTCGGCGCCATCGGCCGCAACATGACCGTCTTCGAGTACGACGGCAAGCTGCTCGTCGTCGACTGCGGGGTGCTCTTCCCGGACGTGGAGCAGCCCGGCGTCGACCTGATCCTGCCCGACTTCGGCCCGATCCTCGACCGGCTCGACGACGTGCAGGCGATCGTGCTCACCCACGGCCACGAGGACCACATCGGCGCGGTGCCCTACCTGCTCGCCCACAAGCCCGACATCCCGCTGGTGGGCTCGCAGTTCACCCTCGCCCTGGTCGAGGCGAAGCTCGCCGAGCGGCGGATCCAGCCCTACACGCTGACCGTGCGGGAGGGCGGCCGGGAGCGGCTCGGCCCGTTCGAGTGCGAGTTCTTCGCGGTGAACCACTCGATCCCGGACGCGCTCGCGGTGGCCATCCGCACGCCGGCCGGCCTGGTGCTGCACACGGGCGACTTCAAGATGGACCAGCTCCCGCTGGACGGCCGGATCACCGACCTGGCCGGCTTCGCCCGGCTCGGCGCCGAGGGCGTGGACCTGCTGCTGTCGGACTCCACCAACGCGGAGATCCCCGGCTTCGTCACCCCCGAGCGGGAGATCGGGCCGGTGCTCGACTCGATCTTCGCGAAGGCCAAGGGGCGGATCATCGTCGCCTCGTTCGCCTCGCACGTGCACCGGGTGCAGCAGGTCTTCGACTCCGCCGCCGAGCACGGCCGCAAGGTCGCCCTGATCGGCCGCTCGATGGTGCGCAACATGGGCATCGCCCGCGACCTCGGCCTGCTCAACATCCCGGCCGGCCTGGTCATCGGGATCGAGGAGGCGACGACGCTGCCGCCCGAGCGGATCGTGCTGATGTCCACCGGCTCCCAGGGCGAGCCGATGAGCGCCCTCGGCCGGATGGCCAGCGGCGACCACCGGCACATCACCATCGCCCCCGGCGACACCGTGGTGCTCGCCTCGTCGCTGGTGCCCGGCAACGAGACCTCGGTCTACCGGGTGATCAACCGGCTGGCCCGGGCCGGCGCCGTGGTGGTGCACAAGGACGTCGCCAAGGTGCACGTCTCCGGTCACGCCCCCGCCGGCGAGCTGCTCTACCTGCTCAACGTGGTCCGCCCGAGCAACCTGATGCCGGTGCACGGCGAGTGGCGGCACCTGCGCGCGCACGCCCGGCTCGGCATCGAGTCCGGCGTCGCCCCCGACCGGGTGGTGCTCTGCGAGGACGGCGACGTCGTCGACCTCGTCGAGGGCCGGGCCAGCCTGGTCGGGCACGTGAAGAGCCGCTACGTCTACGTCGACGGCCTCGCCGTCGGCGACGTCAGCGAGTCGCTGCTCACCGAGCGGCGGATCCTCGGCGACGGCGGCTTCATCGCCACCACGGTGGTCGTCGACTCGGTCACCGGCAAGGTGGTCGCCGGCCCGACCCTGTCGGCGAAGGGCTTCTCCGAGGACCCGGAGGCGTTCAACCCGGTGATCCCGCTGGTCACCGAGGCGCTGAACCGGGCGGCGGCCGACGGCATCACCGACCCGCACCAGCTCCAGCAGATCGTCCGGCGCACCGTGGGGCGCTGGGTGAACGACGCGTACCGACGCCGGCCCATGATCGTGCCCACCGTCGTCGAGGTCTGACCGCGCCGCGACCGACGCCCGCCCGCACCCCGTGTGCCGGCGGGCGTCGCCGCGTCCGGGGCCGGACCGCGCCCGGACCGGTCGCCGACATCCCCGTGCACGTCGGCGACCGGCCGGCCGCCCCGCTCAGCCCCTGACGAGGCGGCGGAGCAGCAGCAGGCCGGCCCCGAGGGCCAGCAGGGCCGCGCCGACCAGGGCGTACGCGGTGCCGGCCGACCCGGTGCGGGGCAGCTCGGTCCCGGCGGCGGCGGGCGTCGTCGGCGTGGCCGTACGGGACGGGCCGGCCGGCGGGGTGGCGCCGCCGCCCGCCGCGAGCCGCAGCGTGACCGAGGTGTCCCTGTTCGTGTAGCGGTTGGTGGGGGCGAGGTAGAGCCGGACGGTCGGCGCGTCGCCGCTCACCGCCAGGCGCACCCGCACGGTGTCCGTGGCGTCCTCCCCGAGCGCGTCGGGACGCGGGATCTCGCAGCCCGCGCCGCTCATCCGGCCGCTGTCCGAGCAGGCGGGCCCGACGACCCGCACGCCGTCGGGGGTGACCACGTTCAGCGCGTAGCCGCCGATGGCGAAGGCGCCGGTGTTGGTCACCCGGGCCGTCAGCGTCACCTTCCCGTCGATGACCGGCGTGGCGGTGGCCCGCAGCCGCAGGGTGGTGCGGTCCGGCCAGTTGATCCGGAAGTCGGTGGGCCGGTCGGTGACACCGGCGGCGTCCCGGCCGGCCACCGATCCCCATACCTGCTGGCCGAAGACCGGCTCGGCGGCCGTCGACGTGAGCCGCAGCCGGTACGTCCGGCGGCCACCGGCCGCCAGCTCCGCCCCGCCGCAGACCCACGTGCGGGCCGCCGCGGCGTCGGCGCGGCAGTCCCCGGCCCGGGTGAGGCCCACCCCGGCCGGCAGGCGCAGCACGAAGGACCCCCGGGCCGCCGACGTGCCCATGTTGCTGACGGAGACCTCCAGGGGCGCCGACGGGTGCCACGGGTCGCCCTGGAGGAAGACGTGGTCCGCCCGGGCGATGACGGTCGGCGCCCCGGCGGGCGGCGTGGTGGTCGGGCTCGGCGCGGGGGCGTGCGCCGACGCGGGCGGGGCGAGGGCGGGCAGGGCCAGCAGGGCGACGGCGACGGCGCCGACGCGCAGGGGGTGTCTGGTCATCGGTTACTCCCGGGATAGGTGCGGGTGACTCGATGACCACACCTGACCGGGGGGCCGGGTTGCGCCGGTGTCGAAGAACGGACAGCGCGGCCCGCCCCGGGACCGCCGGTGGAGCCGGGCCGGCTCAGGCCAGCAGCGCGTTCAGCTCGCCGTAGCCCATCCCGCCGTCGAGCGAGTCGTACGACCCGGAGCGCAGCGCCTCCGTGGCGGCCCGGCGGACCAGGCCGTACGCGGCCTCGGCGAGCGCCGAGCCGAGGCTGACCCGGGCCACCCCCAGCCCGGCCAGCGTGGCGACGGGCGGCGCGCCCGGCCCGGCGAGCACGTTGACCGGCCCGTCGATCCCGTCGACCAGCGCGCCGATGGTCTTGGCGTCGACGACACCCGGCACGAAGACGCCGTCCGCGCCCGCCGCCCGGTAGGCCGACGCCCGGCGCAGCGTCTCGGCCAGCCGGTCCGCCGGGTCGCCCACGGCCCGCAGGAACACGTCGGTGCGGGCGTTGACGAAGAGTCGTACGCCCGCCGCGTCGGCGGCCTCCCGGGCGGCGCGGATCCGGGCACACTGCTCGTCGACGGGGCGCAGCGGGGCCGTCCCGGCCGGCGCGGCGTCCTCGATGTTCACCCCGACCGCGCCGGCGGCCAGCACGTCGGTCACGGTGCGGCCGACCCCGGCGGGGTCGGCGGCGTACCCGCTCTCGATGTCGGCGGTGACCGGGACGGCGACGGCAGCGGCGACGCGGGCGACCACCGCCAGGGCGCGCTCCCGGTCCAGCTCGTCGCCGTCGCGGGCGCCCAGGCTCCACGAGACGCCGGCGCTGGTGGTGGCGACCGCGGCCGCGCCGCAGTCGGCGACGATGCGGGCGCTGGCCGCGTCCCAGGCGTTGGGCAGGACGAGCGGGGAGCCGGGGCGGTGCAGGGAGTGCAGGAGTTCGGCGTGCTGCTGGTGCGTCGTCGTCATGGCGACGAGTCCACCAGGGCGGGGAAAGATCGTCTAGCGGATTTCGGACCTCACCGGCGGGCGGCCCGCCGGCCCGCTCAGGGCAGCGCCGCCACCGCCTCGGCGTACGCGACGCCGGTGTCGACGGCCGCGTCGAGCAGGACCGTGAGCTGGGCCGGGGCGACCCCGTGCGCCAGGTCGGTGCTGACGTCGCCGGCCAGCACCAGCTCGCCCCCGAGGTCGTGCACGTACGCCTTCGGCAGCAGCCGGTCGTGGTTCCAGGCGTTGCAGAACGCGTACGCCTCGGCCAGCCGGTCGGCCGGCAGCCGGCGGCTCGCCACCGAGCGTGCCCGCAGGATCTCGCCCCGCTCGCCGGCCTGCCGGAACTGGATCAGCGCCTCGCCCCACCGGCCGACCACCGTGCCGGTGGCGTCCACGGCGTAGTGGTCCCCGCGCCGGTCCAGGGCGGCAGTGATCATCTCCAGGCTCAACGGGCGGGGCTCCCCGTCGTGGGGCGGGTCGTCGTCGGGCGGCCCGCCGGGGTCGCCCCCGGAGTCGTCGCCGGGGTCGTCGCCCGGCGCGTCGTCGGGCGGCAGCGGCACCGGCGCGGCGAGCGGACGCTCGGCCAGCCAGGACGCGATCCGGCCCGACTGGTGGCCGGTGCCGTTGCGGGCGTCGAAGCTCCCCGCCAGCCCGGTGGCCAGCCCGAGCAGGGCGGCGCCGAGCGCGGCCACGTCGAGGTCGGCGGCCGGTCGGCCGGCGTGCCCGGGGCGGTGCAGCGTACGCCCGCCCAGCCCCGCCTCGACGGCGAGCGCGCAGACCAGCGCGCCGGCGGCGGCGAACTCCATCGCGGAGAGGTCGTCGTGCGGCCGGTCCAGCCGGGGCAGCTGCTCGGCGAGGATGTCCAGCCCCCGGGCGAGGTGGCCGCCCAGCGCGCAGAACCGCAGGTGTGCGGCGAGGTACGGAAAGGCGGACCGCTCCCGCCGGTGCCGCCGGTACGCCCGCACGTGCGCCTCGGCCGCCCGCTCCGGCTGCCCGGCCCGGAGCCAGGGCAGCAGCCCGGCGGCCAGCGTGCGTTCGGGCTGTTCGGTGCAGCCGTCCGCGCCGTCGGGCGCCGCCGCCAGCGCGTCCAGCGCCGCCCCGGGATCGCCCCACCCGGCGAGCAGCTCCGCGCGGCGGGCCGGCACGCAACCCGGGCAGCCGCCGGCCGGTCCCGCCCCGGGCGCCGACCAGCGGTCGAACCACTCCCGGGCGGTCGGCTCGTCGCCGACGTGGTCGGCGATCCGGCAGCGCAGCTCGGCGACCACGTCCCCGCCCGGTCCGCCCGCTCCGGCCGCGCCCGCCGGCCAGGTCGGCGACGCGGGGCCGTTCGGCGGCCTGGATCCGGCCGGCGGCGCGGCCGTGCCCGGCGGGCCGCCCGCGCCCGCCGGGCCGGTGGCGTCGTCCGCGCCGGGCGGGCCGGGGAGGCGGGCGGCCCGGGCGGCGAGGTCGTCCAGCATGGAGCGGGCCTGGTCCAGCCCGACCCGGGGGCTGCCGAGCAGGGCCTCCACGGCGTACCGCTGGTAACGCAGCAGCAGCCCGGCGTCCGGGCCGGGCAGCAGGTCGGGGCGGCGGTCGACGGCGGCGAGGCAGCGGCGCACCGGCTCGACGAGCCGCCACCGCTCCCCGTGCAGCAGGTACGCCTCGACGAGCGCGAGCCGGGCCTCGACGGCGGACCGGTCGTCGCCGGTGGCGTCGGCGTGCGCGGCGATGCGTTCCAGCTCGGCGCACCTCGCCTCGCCGTCCGGGGCGTCGCGGGCGTCGGCGAGCGCCTCGGCCAGCGCCGCGTCGCGGTTGCCCCCGCCGCGCCGGCGCGCGCCCCACCGGCCGACGGACCCGAACGGATCCAGCCGGCGGCCGGCCGGTTCGCCGCCCCCGCCCGTCACGCCACGACCCCGCCGGGGAGCCGGGCGACCTCGGTGGCGAGCTGGCAGCCGGTGGCGATGCCGCAGTCGAGCAACCGGTCGAGCTGGTGCGGGGTGACCCCGCGCTCCAGGTCGGTGATGACCTCGCCGCAGACCCGGGCCCGCCCGTCGTCCTCCACGTGCACGAACGCCTTCGGCCAGAGCCGGTCGTGATTCCACGCGTTGCAGAAGGCGTGCAGCGCCGGGACGTACTCGATGGGGAACGTCGGCGCGGCCAGGGTGCGGACCTGGAGCAGCTCACCGGCGGCCCCCGGCCGCAGGAACCAGATCAGGCTGTCGGCCCAGCGGCCGACCAGGTCGCCGTCGGCGTCGGCCTGGACCACGTAGCCCCGGCTGCGCAGCACGGTGGCGATCAGCTCACCGGTCAGCGGTCGCAGCGCCCCCGGGTGTCCGGCCAGGGGCCCGTCCGAACCGTCCTCAATACCCGGCGACGCCATGGGGGCATCCCTCCTGAGGCAGATATCACGTGAAGCGGCGGGGTCCGCGCTGCGACGCGCGGACACGACCCGGAAAAGCGGCGATCTGCCGGGTCGCGCCGTTAAGTTGATGCTATGGCGGGCCGTACCTCTCAGGCGAGCCGGCGGCGCGGCGCGTCGCCGCGTGGCACCACGAACAGTCGTGCCCGCCAGCCGGCGAAGAAGACCGGCCGGGCGACCCCCCGGCGGCGGCCCGCGGCGCGGCCGGGCCCGGGGCTCCTCGTCGGGCGGGCGGTCGGCACACTGTGGATGGGGCTGGCGCACGGCGTCGGCTGGGCGTTCCGCGCCGCCGGCCGGCAGGCCGCCTCGGCCAGGGGGCTCGACCCGGAGCACCGCCGCGACGGCGCCGGGCTGCTCGTCTTCGGCCTCGCCCTGCTCAGCGCAGTGGCCATCTGGTTCTCCGGCGCGGGCCCGGTCGGCGAGCAGCTCGCCGACACCGTCCGGCTCTTCCTCGGCGCGATCGCCATCGTGGTGCCGGTGCTGCTGATGATCGGCGCCTGGCGGCTGATGCGCGAGCCGGCCGACCCGGAGCACCGCGGCCGGGGGCTGATCGGCTGGGGCTCGATGCTGGTCGCCACCGCCGCGATGCTGCACATCGGACAGGATCCGGTCGACGCCGTCCAGCGCGACTTCGCCGGCGGCCTGGTCGGCGCGGGCGTGGGCAGCCTGCTGGAACGGGCGGTCACGGCCTGGGTCGCCGTGCCGCTGCTGCTCCTGCTGCTGGTCTTCGGCCTGCTGGTGGTCACCGCGACGCCGATCAACAAGGTCCCGGAGCGGCTCGGCCTGCTGGCCGGCACCCTCGTCGCCCCGCCGGCCGCCGAGGAGGCGGACGCGGCGCCGGCGAAGCCCGCCCGCAGGCGCGCGACGAAGCGGGCGGCGCCGCCGCCGCTGGATCCGGCGGAGTTCGACGACGACGGCCTCGACGGGGCGGACCTCCAGGAGACCCTGGTCCTGCCCCGGAAGCCGCCGTCGAAGGTGCCCGCCACCCGCAAGCCGGTCGACCCGCCGGAACACTCTCCCGCGCCCACCCGCGCCGAGCAGCTCGCGCTCACCGGTCTCTCCGGCGACTACACGCTGCCGCCGGCCAACATGCTCAGCGGCGGCGCCGCGCCGAAGACCCGCAGCAAGGCCAACGACGAGGTGATCGCCGCGCTCACCGGGGTCTTCGACCAGTTCGGGGTCGACGCCGAGGTCACCGGCTTCACCCGGGGGCCGACCGTCACCCGCTACGAGGTCGAGCTCGGACCGGGCGTCAAGGTCGAGCGGATCACGCAGCTCTCCCGCAACATCGCGTACGCGGTGAAGTCGCCGGACGTGCGGATCCTCAGCCCGATCCCGGGCAAGAGCGCGGTCGGCGTGGAGATCCCGAACACCGACCCGGAGAACGTGGCGCTCGGCGACGTGCTGCGCTCGCGGGTCGCCACCAGCGACCACCACCCGATGGTGGTGGCGCTCGGCAAGGACATCGAGGGCGGCTACGTGGTGGCCAACCTCGCCAAGATGCCGCACATCCTGATCGCCGGCGCGACCGGCGCGGGCAAGTCGTCCTGCCTGAACTCGCTGCTGGTGTCGATCCTCACCCGGGCGACGCCGGACGAGGTGCGGCTGCTGCTGATCGACCCGAAGCGGGTCGAGATGACCGGCTACGAGGGCATCCCGCACCTGGTCACCCCGATCGTGACCAACGCCAAGAAGGCGGCCGACTCGCTGGAGTGGGTCGTCCGCGAGATGGACATGCGCTATGACGACCTCGCCGCCAACGGGGTACGGCACATCGACGACTTCAACCGCAAGGTGCGCAACGGCGAGATCAAGGCCCCGCCGGGCAGCGAGCGGGAGATGCGGCCGTACCCGTACCTGCTGGTGATCGTGGACGAGCTGGCCGACCTGATGATGGTCGCCCCGCGCGACGTGGAGGACTCGGTCGTCCGGATCACCCAGTTGGCGCGTGCCGCCGGCATCCACCTGGTGCTGGCCACCCAGCGTCCCTCGGTCGACGTGGTCACCGGCCTGATCAAGGCGAACGTGCCGTCCCGGCTGGCGTTCGCCACGTCCTCGCTGGCCGACTCGCGGGTCATCCTCGACCAGCCGGGCGCGGAGAAGCTGCTCGGCCGGGGCGACGGCCTGTTCCTGCCGATGGGCGCGTCGAAGCCGATCCGGATCCAGGGCGCCTGGGTGACCGAGCGCGAGATCGCCGACGTGGTGAAGTTCTGCAAGGACCAGCGCGAGCCGGAGTTCCGCCCGGACGTGCTCGTCGCGCCGGACGCCGGCAAGAAGAAGATCGACGAGGAGATCGGCGACGACCTCGACCTGCTGGTGCAGGCGGTCGAGCTGGTGGTCACGTCGCAGTTCGGCTCGACGTCGATGCTCCAGCGCAAGCTGCGGGTCGGCTTCGCCAAGGCGGGGCGGCTGATGGACCTGATGGAGACCCGGGGCGTGGTCGGCCCGTCCGAGGGCTCCAAGGCGCGCGACGTGCTGGTCAAGCCGGACGAGCTGGAGGAGGTCCTGGTCGGCCTGCGCGGCGGCGACGAGTAGGCCCGAGCCCGCCCGGACCGCCCGCGCGCCCGCCGGCCGCCGACGGGCCCGCCGGGATCCGGCGGGCCCGTCACCGCGGGGGAGCGGCGGTCAGGAGTTGTAGAGGGCAGCGCCGATGATCATGCCGAGGACCGCCCCGGCCACGCTGGCGGCGGCGGCGTACCAGCCCAGCGGCTTGTCGCCGAGCACGGCGCCGACGATCCCGAGGACCAGGCCGGCGAGGCCGAACAGCGGCGGCAGGAACAGGATCGCGATGACCGCGCAGACGAAGCCCAGGATGGTGCAGATCCGGGCGGCGCCGCTGCGCGGGCGGGCGGTGGTGTGCATGTCGGCCATGTCTGCCTCCGGTGATGAGAGCCTGCGTTGCCAGGCCGACATCTACCCACTGTGGCCGTTCGTCACGCCTCGGCGCGGGACGGCGCGGCGCGCCCCGCGCCGGCCGGTGCTCAGTGGAAGACCTTGAGCCCGACGACCCCGGCGACCACCAGCAGCAGGCAGGCGATCCGCGGCAGGTTGGCCGGCTCGTCGAGCGCGAGCATCCCCACCAGGGCGGTGCCGACAGCGCCGATGCCGACCCAGACCGCGTAGCCGGTGCCGACGGGGATCTCGCGCATCGCGTACGCGAGCCCCGCCATGCTGAGCACCAGGGTCACCACGAAGACCGCCGACGGGACGGGCCGGCTGAAGCCCGCGCTGCGGTCGAGGGCGATCGCCCACGCCGTTTCCAGGAGTCCGGAGACCACAAGCACGATCCAGGCCATTTGAAGATCACCTCTGCGGTAGCGCCCGGACCACCGGGGCCGGGACGAGTCGGTCGTTCACCTCGGGGCGTCTTTGCCTGACCGGGTACGCCCTCGACTCGTCCGGGACGGCCCGCGGGCCGCCGTGGTCGACGGTAGCACCGGCCGGCGGCGCCCGGCGTGAACCGGGCCACGCTCCGTTGACCTCAACTTCACTTCAGGTTGCAGTATGGACGTATGCCGTTGCTCTTCTCCGACGCCGACGTCGCCGCCGCGCTGGACGCCCCCACCACCGTGGCGGCCATGCGGGACGCCCTGCTCGCCGCGTACGCCGGCCGCCTCCTGGCCCCGCCCCGGGCCGCCGCGCCGCTGGGCGGGGGCCGGATGGTGCTCACCGCCGGGCACCTCACCGGCGAGTGGTACGGCTTCCGCTCGTACGACACCTTCGGGCATCCGCAGAGCGAGCAGGTGGTGGTGCTGCACGACGGGCGCACCGGGGCCGTCCGGGCGGTGGCCGTGGGGGAGGAGCTGGGCTCCCGGCGTACCGGCGGGCTCGGCGGGGCCGCCGTGGCCGCCCTGGCCCGCCCGGAAGCCGCCACCCTCGGGGTGCTCGGCTCGGGCCGGCAGGCGTGGACCCAGGTCTGGGCCACCGCCGCCGTCCGGCCGCTGCGCGAGGTGACCGTGCACAGCCGTTCGGCCGCCCGGCGGGAGGCGTTCGCCGCCCGGGTCCGGGCCGAGCTGGGCGTGCCGGCGCGGGCCGTGGACTCGCCCCGGGCCGCCGTGGCAGACCGCGACGTCGTGGTGCTCGCCACCACCAGCGTGACCCCCGTGCTCGACGCCGCCGACCTCGCCCCCGGCACCCACGTCAACACGGTCGGCTTCAAGCAGGTCGACCGGCACGAGTTCGGCCCGGACCTGCTGGACGCCGCCGACCTGCTGGTCACCGACTCGCCGGCCCAGGCCGCCGCGTACGAGCCGCCGATGCTCGCGGCGCTGCCGGCGTACGCCGGGCGGCTGCGCGACCTGGGCGCGCTGCTGGCGGGCGCGGCCCCGGGCCGGACCGGCGCGGACGAGATCTCGGTCTTCTGCTCCACCGGCCTGGCCGGCACGGAGGTCTTCCTCCTCGACCGGCTGGTCCGGGTCGCCGCAACGGCCGTCTGAAACCGCGTGGCGTCGGTCACCTCCCGCCGCCGGGCGGGCCCGTCCGCTGCCGGATCCGTCACCTACGTGCCCGTCCGTCCGGCCCGGGCGTGCGTGGGGGGTCGCGGGCGGCCCGGTACCCTCGGATGGTGTCTGCCACCTCCCCTTCCGACAACTCCACCTCGGCGCGTCCGGCGGCGGGCCGCGATCCGGAGCCGTCGCCCGCCGACGGTCGTCGTGTCGCCCTGCTGACGCTGGGCTGCGCCCGCAACGAGGTCGACTCGGAGGAGCTGGCCGCCCGGCTGCACGCCGACGGCTGGCAGGTCACCACCGACGGCGAGGGCGCCGACGTGGTGGTCGTGAACACGTGCGGCTTCGTGGAGAAGGCGAAGCAGGACTCCATCCAGACCCTGCTGGCCGCCGCCGACACCGGCGCCAAGGTGGTCGCCGCCGGCTGCATGGCCGAGCGGTACGGCCGCGAGCTGGCCGACAGTCTCCCCGAGGCGCAGGCGGTGCTGAGCTTCGACGACTACCCGGACATCGCCGCCCGGCTGGACGCGGTGGTGGCCGGCGAGCGGATCGGCGCGCACACCCCGCGCGACCGGCGCGAGCTGCTGCCCCTCACCCCCGTCTCCCGGCGCGACAGCGGGGTGTCGCTGCCCGGCCACGGCACCCCGGCGCGGGGCGTCACCGAGACCGACGAGCACACCCCGGCGCACCTGCGCCAGGTGCTGCGCCGCCGGCTCGACACCGGCCCGGTCGCGTCGCTGAAGCTGGCCAGCGGCTGCGACCGCCGCTGCGCGTTCTGCGCCATCCCCGCCTTCCGCGGCGCCTTCGTCTCGCGTACGCCGGACGAGCTGCTCGCCGAGGCGGAGTGGCTGGCCAAGACGGGCGTACGCGAGCTGGTGCTGGTCAGCGAGAACTCCACCTCCTACGGCAAGGACCTGGGCGATCCCCGCGCGCTGGAGAAGCTGCTGCCGCAGCTCGCCGCGATCGACGGCATCGTCCGGGTGCGGGCGAGCTACCTCCAGCCGGCCGAGACCCGGCCCGGCCTGGTCGAGGCGATCGCCACCACGCCCGGCGTGGCGCCCTACTTCGACCTGTCGTTCCAGCACTCCAGCGAGCCGGTGCTGCGACGGATGCGCCGTTTCGGCTCCACCGAGCGGTTCCTGGAGCTGCTGGCGAGCGCCCGGGCGCTGGCGCCGGAGGCCGGCGCGCGGAGCAACTTCATCGTCGGCTTCCCCGGCGAGTCCCGGGCCGACTACCAGGAGCTGGTCCGGTTCCTGACCGAGGCGCGGCTCGACGCGATCGGCGTGTTCGACTACAGCGACGAGGACGGCACGGAGGCCGCCGGCCTGTCCGGCAAGGTCTCCGCCGCCACCGTGAAGCGCCGCTACGACCGGCTCAGCGCGCTCGCCGACGAGCTCTGCTCGCAGCGGGCCGAGGAGCGGCTCGGCTCCACGGTCGAGGTGCTCGTCGACTCCGTCGCCGACGGCGTGGTCGAGGGGCGGGCGGCCCACCAGGCCCCCGAGGTCGACGGCTCGACCACCCTCGTCGCCCCGTCCGGCGGCGGGGTGGACCTGGCCGCGCTGCGCCCCGGTGACCTGGTGCGCGCGACGGTCACGGCGACCGAAGGGGTGGACCTCGTCGCGGTGCCGGATGAGATGATCTCGGCTGCGCCCGGCGCAACACGGTGACGGCGGGCCCGGACGGAGCGGGGGAGCCGCGTGGTGGGGTGCCTGGTGCGCCACGGAGGCCGGAGCGGGGTCCCGCGGTGACCGGGGCGGCGGAGCGGACGCCCGCGCCGGTGGTGGCCCGGGTGCCCGTGCTGAACGCGGCCAACGCGCTCACCGCGCTGCGGCTGCTCCTGGTGCCGGTCTTCGCGGTGACCGTGGTCGTCTCGGGGATGCACCACGCCGGCTGGCAGACGGTCGCCTGCCTGATCTTCGCCGTCGCGTCGGCGACCGACCTGGTCGACGGCTGGATCGCCCGCCGGTTCGCCCTGGTCACCTCGGTCGGCAAGGTCGCCGACCCGATCGCCGACAAGGCGCTCACCGGCGCCGCGTTGCTGCTGCTCTCCTGGTACGACCGGCTGCCCTGGTGGGTGACGGCGGTGATCCTCGCCCGCGAGCTGGGCATCACCGCGCTGCGGTTCTGGGTGATCCGGCACGGGGTGATCGCGGCCAGCCGGGGTGGCAAGATCAAGACGGCGCTGCAGATCCTCGCGATCGTCTGGTACCTGTGGCCGATGCCGGACGCCCTGGCCGTCGTCGGCCCGTGGATCATGGCCGCCGCCGTCGGGGTGACGGTGGTCACGGGCTTCGACTACGTCGCCCAGGCACTCCGGCTGCGCCGCCCCGCCGCCTGACCCGCCCCGGTTCGGGGAGGATGAGTAGGGCCCGGTGGGCGGGGGAAGGATCTGGGGCATGGAGAGCGACGCGGACGGCGCGCGGCCGGCGGGAAGCCCGGCGGCCGGCGTGGTGCACAGCCTGGCCGAGCGGCACGAGACCCTGGCCACGGTCGAGTCCCTGACCGGCGGGCTGCTGGCCGCCTCGATCGTGGAGATCGCCGGGGTGAGCGGGATCTTCCGGGGCGGGCTGGTGGTCTACGCCACCGAGCTGAAGTCGCGGCTCGCCGGCGTACCGGAGGACCTGCTGGCCGACCGGGGGCCGGTCGACCCGGACGTGGCGGTGGCCCTCGCGGAGGGCGGGCGGCGGCGCTGCGGGGCCGACTGGGGCCTGGCCACCACGGGGGTGGCCGGCCCGGAGCCGCAGGACGGCAAGCCGGTCGGGCTGGTCTACGTGGCGGTGGCCGGGCCCGACGGCACCGACGTCCGCGAGCTCGACCTCGACGGCGGCCGTGACCACATCCGCTCGGCGGCGGTCGTCGAGGCGCTGCGGCTGCTCGCCGAGCGCATCCACGGCGCCGGCGAGGCCGCCCCCGACACCGGCGAGGCGGCGCCGGACACCGGCAAGGCCGCGGCCGACGGCGGCCGGGCCGACATCGCGGGCGCCGGACGGCGCTGACCCGACGGGCTCCGCAGCCGGGCCGACCCACGCCCCGCGCGGCGTCCGACCGGATACCCGAGCCGAGCAGACTCCGCAATCCGGGAGGCGGGGTGGGATGTCGGCGGGGCCGGCAACGGGTACGGTTGCGGGAAGGCTCCGACGGTTGGGCCGGCACGACGGGTCGACCGGCCGTGCGGAACAGTGGTGTCCCTCAGGGGAGGTGCGAATGGTCCTGCTACGCCGGGTTATCGGTGACGCACTGCGGGCGCGCCGGCAGGGGCAGCACCGCACCCTGCGCGAGGTCTCCTCCGCCGCCAACGTCAGCCTCGGCTATCTCTCCGAGATCGAGCGCGGCCAGAAGGAGCCGTCCAGCGAGCTGCTGGCGGCGATCTGCGACGCGCTCGGCGCGCGCCTGTCCGAGCTGCTGCGCGAGGTCAGCGACACGGTCGCGCTCGCCGAGCAGATGCCGGGCGTGCTCGTGCCCGTGCAGGACGAGCCGGTCGACGCCACGCCCGTGGCGGTGCGCACGGCCACCGGCCGGGGCGTCCACCAGGTCAGCTCCGACGGCAAGGTCGCCGTCCAGGTCCGCCAGGATTCGCCCCTCAAGGCCACCCTGCGCACCTCGCGGGTGCGCAAGAGCGACCGCGACGTGGTCTGCGCCGCCTGACACCCGCCCCCTCCCGCCCGCGTCCGTGGTCGCGGTGGCGGCCGCCGCGTAGGGTTGATCGCGGACGGCGTCGGCGCTCGCTCCGCCGGCCGGTACGGATGCCCCGGCGTCCTCCGGCTGGGACGATGGAGTTACCGCCGCGCCGGAGCCTGCCGGTTCCGCCCGGCCCGGTCGAGGCGGAGCGACGCTACTGAGGGGATACCGCGGAGATGGCGAACCCGTTCGTCAAGGGTTGGAAGTACCTGATGGCGCTCTTCGGCGCCAAGATCGACGAGCACGCCGATCCCAAGGTGCAGATCCAGCAGGCCATCGAGGAGGCCCAGCGCCAGCACCAGGCGCTCGTCCAGCAGGCCGCCGCCGTCATCGGCAACCAGCGGCAGCTGGAGATGAAGCTGTCCCGCCAGATGTCGGAGGTCGAGCGCCTCCAGGCCAACGCGCGCCAGGCCCTCGTCCTCGCCGACCAGGCCCGCGCCAGGGGCGACGAGGCCGAGGCCACCCGCTACGAGCAGTCCGCGCAGACCCTCGCCACCCAGCTGGTCTCCGCCGAGCAGGCCACCGAGGACCTGAAGACCCTGCACGACCAGGCGCTGGGCGCCGCCGCGCAGGCCCGCCGGGCCGTCGAGAACAACTCCATGATCCTCCAGCAGAAGCTGGCCGAGCGCACCAAGCTGCTCAGCCAGCTCGAGCAGGCCAAGATGCAGGAGAGCGTGGCCCGCTCGCTGGAGTCGATGTCCGCGCTGACCGCGCCCGCCAACACCCCCTCCCTCGACGAGGTGCGCGACCGCATCGAGCAGCGCTACGCCACCGCGATGGGCCGCGCCGAGCTGGCCGGCAACTCCGTCGAGGGGCGGATGCTGGAGATCCAGAAGGCGACCCTCGACTCGGCCGGCTCCGCCCGGCTGGAGCAGATCCGGTCGAGCATGGCCGGCGAGCAGCTCGGCGCCAAGCAGGAGCGGCCGGGCGTGGAGCAGGCCCGACCCGCCGCGCCGGCCGCCGACCCGGCGGCTGCCGCCCGGCTGGAGGAGATCCGGGCCAGCATGGGTCGGGAACGCGGCACCGGAGACACCACGGCCGCCGGCTGAGCGGCCAGGTCGAGGAGGCAGCAGTGGCAGACGAGCGCACGCGGTACTTCCGGCGGCTGAGCCGGCTGCGGCGGTCCGCCCGCCGGTGGAGCGTCACCGCCGGTGGCCTCGGCGGCGCCGCCGCCGTGCTGACCCCGTACGCCGGGCTCGGGCTGCCCGACGCGGCCTGGGCGGCCGGGGCGGGCGGCGCGCTGGTGCTCGCGGCCTGGCGCTGGGTCGACCTGCGGGCGCTGGCCGCCCGCCCGGCGCCGCCCGCGCTCGACCCGGCCGAGGCCGCCGCGCGCTCCCGCGCCCGCCTGGTCGCCGCGGTGGAGCGCCTCCCCGCCGGCCCCGGCGTGCTGGCCGAGGCGCGCCGCGTGCGCTCCCGGGTGGCGCTGCGCGGCACCAGCGCCGCCGAGCCGTGGGCCCGACTCGACCGGGCCGCCCTCACCCTCGCCGGGATGACCGGCCGGCTGACCGGGCTGGCCGAGCCCGCCCTGCTGGAGGCCGCCGAGGCCGACCGCTCGCTGCGCGACCTCGCCGGCAAGGTGGCCAGCGTCGAACGCGCGCTGCGGCTCGCCCCGGCCGACGCCCGGCCGCCGCTGGCCGAGGCGCACCGGGCGTTGACCGGGCAGCTGGAGCAGGGCGTCGCCGCGTACGAGCGGCTGGTCGTGGCCGCCGCCGGCTACGTGGCCGAGGACGCCCGCCCCGACGCCGACCACCCGGCCGCCTCCCGGCTGACCGAGGCGACCGACCTGCTGCACGGGGTGGCCGGGGCGCTGTCCGAGCTGCGCGGGGTCGGCACGTCGCTGCGTACCCCCTGATCAGGGCGGCGTGGTGACCGGCACCGGGCCGGTGAACGGCGAGCTGCCGACGACGTTGAACGACCGGATGCGGTAGTGGTAGGTGACGCCGCGGGCCAGGCCGGTGTTGGTGAACCCGCGGCCGGTGACGGTGAAGGTGGCCACCTCCCGCGCGAACGCCGGGTCCAGCGCCCGCTGCACGATGAATCCGGCGCCCGCGCCGGTGGGGGTGCTCGCCGACCAGCCGAGGATCACCGTCGCCGTGTCCGGCCCGGGCGCGGTGGCGGTGGCGGTCACCCCGGTGGGCAGGCCCGGGGCCGGCGGGGTCGTGACCCGGCCGACCGTCGACCAGGGTGAGGCGGCCCCGAGATAGGTGGTCCGCACCCGGTAGTAGTACGTGGTGTCCGGCGCGACCGCCGAGTCGAGGTGGTTGTCGCCGACCCCGATCGCGGTGGTGCCGGGCCCGCTGCTGAAGGTCGGGTTGGTGGCCCGCTGCACGTCGATCCCGGTGGCGAAGGAGCGGTTGGTCCAGCGCAGCGCGATCCGCAGCGGCGCGGCCGGCGGGATCGCCGCGGTCAGCCCGGCCGGCGCGGCGAGCTGCACCGACGCCGGCACGCTGTTGGACCAGGTGGAGCAGCTCACCGCGTTCTCCGCCCGGATCCGGTAGTGGTAGGTCACGCCGGGCGTGACGGTGGCGTCGGTGTAGCGGGTCGCCGTGGCCGCCACGGTGATCGCGGTGAGGCCCTGCGTGAAGGCGGGGTCGGTGGCCCGCTGCAGCAGGTGACTGGTGGGCGCCGGGCGGCTGCCGTTGCCCGTCCAGGCCAGCGCGATCGCCGGCAGCGCGGTCGCCGAGCCGGGGGCCGGCGTCGCGGTCAGCCCGGTCGGCGCCCGCGGGGAGACCCGGAGCACCAACGGCCGGGTCATGCCCTGGTCGCGCTGGCCGGCGAGCTGGCTGTGCCAGTGGTATTCCCAACCCAGGTTGACGAGCTGGTTCACCACCACGGCCGGTCGCCCGTCGACCGGGCTGACCGGGGTCGAGCCGGTGCGGGCGCCGGCCGGCCGGGCCGGGTCGAGCAGCCGTACGCTGTCGCCGATCTTGAACGGCAGGGGCGGCGCGACGGGCCGCAGGGCGACGATCACGTCCTCCCTGGGGTTGACCCGCACGACCTGCTTCCAGCCCCGCTCGGCGGGGTGCGGCGGGCGGGTGGCGCCGTCCCAGCCGACCCGGTTGACCAGTTGCACGTCGCAGCCGGCGAAGCACACCGGCTGGGTCTGCCGACTGTTGCCGCGGACCCGCCAGAGCTGGGTGCCGTCGGCGGACGCGCCCACGCCGACGGCCGGGTCGCTGACGTGCAGCACCTCCGTGGCCGGGTCGGTGGGGCCGAGCGGCAGGGTGGCGGGGGAGAGCGGCCCGGCCTGCGGGTGGCCCACGCCCAGCCGGCCCACCAGCCGCCCGTGCTCCGGTTCGAAGACCTGCTGCACCGCCTTGACCTCGATCGGCAGCAGCACGGGAGCCGCGCCGCCGGTCGGGACGAAGCTGACCGTGGCGGCGTGCACCGGCACCACGGTCTCCCGGGCGGTCCGGGTGCCGAACGCCGGGTCGTACGCCGCCTGCGGCACGATCGGCGGGCGCTGGCTGGCCGCGTACGCGCGGGGGAGCCGGTCGCGCAGCCGGGCCAGGTCGTACGGCGCGGCCGGGGTGCCGGCGACCCGGAACTGGAGCAGGGTGCGGGTGTTCGGCCCGTACCCGGGGCGGGTGGGCGGCGCGCCGCCCTCGGCGCCGCGGTCCGGGGCGTCCGTGTGGTGGTCGGCGCGCGGGTCGAAGCCGGGCAGCGGGGCCGGGCAGTCGTTGTAGAGGATCAGCGTGCCGCCGGGCGGGACGGCGGAGAAGTCCACCAGCACGTCGGCGACCTCGCCCGGGGCGAGCAGCAGCGCGTGCGCGTCGACGTTGAGCACGGTCGGGTCGCGCCGGTCGTACCGGTAGCCGACGGGCTGGTTGGGCACCACCACCGGCGCGGGGAGCAGGCCGCACTCGTTGCCGATCTGGATCAGCTCCGGCCCGGCGGCGCGGGGGTCCGGCACCCCGCCCTCCCGCCCGTCCGTGGGCCAGCCCGCCGGGCGCCCCGGCGCGCGGACCGCCTCCACCATCGGCACCTCGCCGGCGTCCGCGTCGGCCAGGTCGCCCTCCGCGTCCCACATCGGCCCGTCCGAGCGGGCCCGGTAGAGCTGGAGGTTGAGGGCGCGGTCCAGGCAGGCGTTGAGGATCCGGAACCGGTACGTCCTCGGCTCGACCTCCAGGTACGGGTACGCGATCCCGTTGACGAGCATGGTGTCGCCGAACGCGTCCGGCACCGCCGACGGGTGCGGCACGCCCGGCGTCAGCGGCGGCTCGTCGGGGTCGGCGACCGGATCGTGGTGCGGGTTCGGCACCGGGGCGGCCTCGGGCGTCCCGCGCTGCTCCCCGAGCCCGGCCTGCGCCGCCGTACGCGACCACGGGCCGTAGTCCCACCGGCCGGTCGGGTTCGTCCCGTCCGCCCGGTGGGGGTTCTGCCGGGGCTGGTAGACGTGCGGGTGCCAGAGGCTGCCCCGGGAGCCCCAGCGGTCCCGGTCCCAGGTCGGGTCCTCCCCGGCGAGCTGGGTGTCGTCCGGCACGAAGGTCTTGTCCTCGATCACCAGGGGCGACTGGTCGGCGGGGAGCACGCCGTCGGCGACGAGTTCCTCCTCGGCCGGGTCGGTGAGCAGGTAGAGCGCCAGCTGGCCGGAGTAGACGGTCAGCCGGGCCAGGCCGACGGTGTTGTCGTGGAACCAGCAGAGCCGGCCGCTCTGCTCGTTGGGGTAGTAGAGGGTGGTGGCCCCCGCGCCGGGCGGCGGCATGTCGGGCACGTGGGTGAGGCCGACCCCGCTCGGGTACGGCGTGATCTCGCCCGCCGGGGTCACCCACTGCCAGGGGTTGCCGGCGCTGATCCAGCCGGTGTGCGCGCCCGCCAGGCGCAGCACCGCCCGGTTCTGCGGGTAGGGCGCGGGCCCGTCGACGCGGCCGGTCCCCGCGCCCTCGACGGTCGGGTCGACCGGCAGGAACAGCTCCCCGGCCCGCCCGGTGGGGAGCTGGTTGATGAACTTGATCCGCACCGGGCGGCCCCGCCGGGCCAGGACGACCGGGCCGAGGTGCCAGGGGCGTCCCGCCGGCACGACCGTGTTGTGCCCGTTGGCGTCCGTGCCGAGGTTGAGCTGCCGGTAGCCGCGCAGCCGGGTGGCCGGCAGGTCCCGGTGCAGCCGCTGCGCGTACTGCTCCAGGACGATCTCGTAGTAGTCGCAGCCCGGGTAGCTGATGGTGTCCGGCACCGCCACGGGCAGGTGTCCGCCCAGCTCGGTGCGCCCGAGCGGGCCGAGGCCGGGCAGCGCGTCGACGAACTTGCGGATGCCGGTGCCGGGCACGACCCGGCCGTCGGCCTCGACGACCGGCAGCGGGCTGCGGGCGTAGTTCGGCACCGGGCCGAAGCAGCGCGGCACGGCGGCCGGGTCGAGGCTGGCCGGCGCCGGGCCCGGCGCCTCGGGGCGGCGGGCCGAGGGAACGGGTCCCGCCGGCCGGGCACCGTCGGCGGCCTCGTCCGCGGTGCGGGCCGGCGCCCGCTCCGCCCACGGGATCCGGAGTCTGCGGAACAGGTCCATGGCTCTCCCCGGTCCGGGCGCTCGGACGGCCACGGCGGCGTGGCGGCCCTCGCGCGTCGCTGACGATGCGTGAGGAGTCAACCGCAGCATGCGACGCCGGCGCGGGGTTAGGAAGTACCCAATCGTCCGTTTCTGTGGCGCGGACCGGACTTCCCGGCGCCGGGCCGGAGTGTCCCGCCCGACACGCCGGGCCGGCGGGGCGAGGGGCGCCCACAGGCGTCGTCGTCAGCCGGTCGCGGGCTCCGGCTGGCAGACGGGGCACCAGTAGGTGACCCGTTCGCCCAGCTCCTCCTTGCGGATGGCGGTGCCGCAGCGACGGCAGGGCTGGGCGCGCCGCCCGTAGACGTAGCTGGTCCGCCCCCGGTGCAGCGACCCGGTGGTGCTCTGCGTCCAGCGGCCCCGGTTGGCCGCGAGCAGCCGCTGCGCCAGCGCGACCGTGCCGGCGAGGTCCGGCACCGCGCGCACCGGCGTCCACGGCGAGACGCCGCGCAGGAAGAGGACCTCGCACTTGTAGAGGTTGCCGACGCCGGCCAGGTTGCGCTGGTCGAGCAGCGCCTCGCCGATGGTGGCGTCCGGGTGGGCGGCGAGCCGGCGCACCGCCTCGGCCGGGTCCCAGTCCGCGCCGAGCAGGTCGGGGCCGAGGTGGCCGACCAGCGAGCCCTCCTCGGCGGTCGGCACCAGCGCCAGCTCGTGCAGGTGGTAGCCGACGGCCACCGCGCGCGGGGCGCGCAGCACCGCCCGGACGAGGTGGGCCGGCCGGGCCGTCCAGCGTTCCCCCGGCGCGTACGCCCGCCAGGCGCCCTCCATCCGCAGGTGCGAGTGCAGCGTCCAGCGCGCCCCGTCGGGGGCGGCGAGGCGGAGCAGCAGGTGCTTGCCCCGGCTGGCCGACTCCCGCACCGCCCAGCCGGTCAGGTCGGTCGTGGCGAGCCGCGGCACCCGCAGGTCGCTGCCGGTCAGGCGGGCGTCCGCCAGCGCGCGGTGCAGGACGCGGGCGGTGTTCCAGACGGTGTCGCCTTCGGGCACCCCACCATCCTCCCTCGTCCGAGCGGTATTCGCATGTGTCGCTATTTGTAGGGAGGTTCCCATTGATCTCCCGACAAGAGCAGGATCAGGGAGTTCTGAGGAGAATAGCCATGAAAATGCCTCAACGTCGGATCCCCGCCGCCGCCCTGACCGCCGTACTCGCCGTCGCCCTGCTGCCCGCCCCGACCCCCGCGCTAGCCGCGCCCCGCGCCGAGCGGTGGGCCACCGACCTCTCCCGCGTCGACGCCGACGACGTCAACGTCCGGTACACCCGTGCCGGGCTCCGCCTGGCCGACCCCCGCCCGAGCGCCGGCCGCCCGCGCCGCGGCCCGGTGGCCGAGGGGATGCTCCTCACCGCGCCCCGCACCCTGGCACGGCCCGCCAACCGGATCCGCGCCCAGGTCGCCGCCCGGGTCGCCGCCGGCACGACCGCCGACGCCGAGGTGCGGGGCTGGCGGGCGGGCGGCTGGACCGAGTGGCGCGCCGCCACCGGCGACGCGGCCGTCTTCGACCGCCCGGTGACCCGGGTGCAGGCCCGGGTGGTGCTCGGCACGCGCCGGCCCGGCGCCACCGCCGAGGTGCGCGCCGTGCGGCTCACCGCCGACACCGCCGCCGCCCTCACCGCCGCCACCCCCGGCCTCACCTACCGGGTGTACGCGACCCGGATCGGCCTGGTCGGCGACACGACCGCCAACGGGCACACCATCGTGCCCCGGGACCACTTCGTCGCGCTGCCCTCCCGGCGCGGCCTGGCCCCGCGCGACACCGGCGACTACACCGTCCGGGTGTGCACCACCAGCGGCAGCCGCTGCGAGTACGCGCCGGTCTGGGACGTGGGCCCGTGGAACACCCGGGACGACTACTGGAACCTCAGCGGGGTGCGGGAGAACTGGAAGGACCTGCCGCAGGGCCGGCCCCAGGCGCAGGCCGCCTACCAGTACGGCTACAACGGCGGGCGGGACCAGTTCGGCCGGGTGGTGCTGAACCCGGCCGGCATCGACCTGGCCGACGGCACCTTCTGGGACGGGTTGCAGCTCGGCACCAACGCCTGGGTCGACGTGGCGTACCTGTGGACCGGGTCCGGCCCGCGCGGCGTGGTCGGCGACGGCCCGCTCAACATCCGCGCCGGCGCGAGCACGGCGTACGCGGTGCGCGGGCTCGCCGCCCGGTACGCCAACGTGCCCATCCAGTGCCATGTGACCGGGCAGACAATCGCCGGCCCGTACCGCACCACCAGCCGGTGGAACCGCCTCGCCGGCGGGCAGTACGTCAGCCACGCGTACGTCTCGGCGGTCTACGGCGGCACGGTGCCGCCCTGCTGATCCCCGCCGACTCCGCCGGGTCGGGCCGCTGGCGGCCCGGCGGTCAGCCGGCGGCGACCCGCAGCAGGTCGCCCGGCGCCACCGCGAGCAGGTCGACCGCCCGGCCGCCGTTGACCGCCACGGCGACCAGCCCGGCCGAGTCGGCGTGCACCACCAGCCCGCCCGCCGGGGCGTCGCCGAAGGTGCGGCCGTGCACGGCCGCGCGGCCGGCGCCCGGCCCGGCGCCCGGCCGCACCCGCACCCGGGCCGGCAGCGGCGCCAGCAGGCCGGCCGGCGCGGCCAGTTGCACGTTGCCGAAGTGGTCCACGGTCAGCACCTCGGCGGTGAAGCCGGCCGGCTCCGCCCGGACCACCGGCGCCGGCAGCCGGACGAGGCTCTCCGGGGCCACCGCCGGGCCGGCCTCGGACAGCGGCGCGCCGAGCGCGAGCCGCGCGGCCACCGGCGCGAAGACGTCCCGGCCGTGGAACGTGCCGGACACCTCGGGCGCGAGCCACTCCGGGGCGGTCAGCTCGACGGCCGCGGTCACGCCGCCCAGCGCCTCGGCGGCGTCGACGAGCAGCCCGTTGTCCGGCCCTACCAGCAGGCCGCGCGGCGCGGCCAGCGCGACCCCCCGGCGGGCGGTGCCGACACCGGGGTCGACCACCGCGACGTGGACGCCCTCGGGCAGGTGGGGCACGGTCTGCGCCAGCACCGCCGCGCCCCGGCGCACGTCGGCCGGCGGGACCAGGTGCGTCACGTCGATGACCCGGGCGGCCGGCGCCAGCCGGGCGATCACCCCGTGGCAGGCGGCCACGAAGCCGTCGGCGAGACCGTAGTCGGTGGTGAACGAGATCCAGGGGGCGCGGTCCATGCCCGGCAGGTTAGCCGCCGGCGGTGAGCCGCAGTTCGAGGATCAGCTCGTCGTGCAGCGGGATGCCGTCCGCGCCGACGACGGGGATGGTCGGCTTCAGCCGGCGGGCCCGGTCCACCGCGCCGGGGTCCACCCGCGCCAGCCGCAGCCCGCGCCGCTGGTAGAACCGCAGCGCCCGCAGGTTGTCGTTCGTCGTGACGAGCCACATCCGGGCCCGGCCCTCGGCCCGCGCCAGGTCGGCGGCGGCCGCGAGCAGGGCGGTGCCGACGCCCCCGCCGGGCGTCGCCGCGGCCAGGCTGACCACCTCCAGCCCGTCGCCGTCGCCGTGGTGGGCCAGGGCGCCGACGACCGCGCCGGCGCCGTCGACCGCCACCAGCGTGGGCAGCGTACGCAGGTCGTAGCGGGTGTCGTGGACCACGACGTACGGGCCGCCCCACTCCCGGTCGTGCAGCGCGTCGACCGCCGCGCGGTCCCCGGCCCGGGCCGGGCGGACGGCCACCCCGGTCATCGTCGGCTCCCCTCGTCGACCGGCTCGGCATCGTACCGCCGCTGCTCGGGGCGGGCATCCGGGCATCCGGGTCGCCGGGCGCTGGCGGATATGGGACAGCGCGGTGGCCGACCGGCCACTGGCCGGGACGGGACCGGGTTGGGCAGACTGCCAGGGGTGACCAACCGGAGCCTGCGTGCCGTCGCCGTTCTCGTGATCGCCGCCGCCCTCGCCGCCGCGTGCGGCGACGACGCGGCGGAGTCCCCGCGCGCCGCGACCCCGGCCGCCCCGGCCTCGACCCCCGCCGCCCCGTCGGCCCCGGCCGGCGTACCGTCGGGCGGCCCCGGCGCGCCCGCGACGGCCACGACGCCCGCCGCCCCAACCACGGGCCCGGGCGGACCGGGCACCGGCGCCACCGAACGCCGACCCGCCAGCCCGCCGCCGGTGGAGCTGCCCGTCCGGCCGGCCGGGACGCCGGGCGCCCGGCAGGTCGTCGACGCGTTCCGGGCCGCCGGGCTGAAGGTGCCGAACCCGCGCGACCGGTCGGTCGACTGCGGGCCCGACGGGCTGGGCCTGGGCTGCTCCGAGCTGATCGCCACCGACGCCGTCACCGTCTACGTCTTCCCCGACCCGTCGAGCGCCGGCGACGTCGCCGAGACCTGGGGCGGCCAGTCCTACCGGCACGGCGCCGTGGTGCTCAACTACCTGGAGGCCAGGACCCCGGCGGCGGACCGGGCCAGATACGAGAAGGTCCTCGCCGGCCTGCGCTGACGGTAGGTCGGCCCGGCCGGTCGGACCCGGCCGGTCGGCGCGGCCCTCGCGCTCGCGTGGGGCCCGGTCGGCCCGGTCGGTCGGACCCGGTCGGTCGGCGCGGCCCTCGCGCTCGCGCGGTGCCCCGTCGGCCCGACCGGGCGGCCAAACCGGTCGGCTTGGCCGGTCGGCCCGACCCTGGTGGGCTGGCGCGGTGCCCGGTCAGCCGCGCAGGCGCAGGCCGCGCGGGGTGGCCCGGAAGCCGGCGGCGGTGAGCGCGTCGCGCAGCGGCGAGACGCCCACCGCCTCGCCGTCGGCCCGCTCCACCGACATCGCCCCCAACGCTCCGGAATGGACCGCGTCGGCGAGCGCCTTACCGGCCGCCGCCAGCGCGTCCGTGTCGTCGGTGAAGGAGAGGATGGTCCGCCCGCCGCGCTCGACGTAGAGCACCAGGTCGCCGGCGACCAGCACCACCAGGGCGCCGGCCTTGCGCCCCGCCCGGTGCCCGGTCGCCGGGGCGGCGCCGTCGCCCGAGTCGACCACCCGTTCCGGCCAGGGCAGCGCCGCGCCGTAGGGGTTGGCCGGGTCGGTCGCCGCGAGCACCAGGGTCGGCCCGCCGCGACCCCGACCGCCGTCGGCCGGCTCCGCCAGCGCCCGGATCCGGTCCACCGCGCCCGGCACCGCGAACTGCGCCGCGCCCAGCCCCTCGACGAAGTAGCCCCGGCGGGCGGCGCCGCGCTCCTCCAGCGCGGAGAGCACCGGATAGACCGCGGCGAAGCCGCCGGCCACCTGCTCGGCCACGACCGCCCCCCGGGTCACCACGCCGTGCCGTTCGAGCAGCACGTCGGCCAGGGCCGCGGCACGGCGCGTCGGGTCGGTGTCGCGCTCGGGCAGGCGGGACCAGCGGCCGGCGACGGTCGGCGGGCCGCCCCGGGTCGGCAGGGCCACCCGCCCGGGGCGGCGGTAGCGGGTGCGCGGAGCGGCCGGGCGGGACCGGTGCGCCCCGCCGCCGCCCAGCGCCGCCCGCAGCGGGGCCAGCGTGTCGTTGGTCAGGTGCCCGGCCCAGACCAGATCCCAGAGGGCGGCGGTCAGCGCGGCGTCGTCGGTCGAGCCCACCCGGTCGGACAGCGACCGGAAGAACAGCGCCTGCCCGTCGCCGAGGGCGTCGAGCACCGCGTCGTGCAACGGGGTGCGGGCGAGCGCCTCGTCGGGCGGGGGCAGCAGCAGCGGGGCCACGTCCGCGTACGCGAGGGTGACCCAGCCGTCCCCGCCGGAGATCGCCCCGGAGCCGGCCCACAGCACCTCGCCGCTGGCGCACAGCTCGTCGAGCTGGGCGGGGGAGTAGTCGGCGACCCGGCCGGGCAGCACGAGGCGCTCCAGGGCCGACGCCGGCACCGCCGCCCCCTGCAACTGCTCGACGGCGGCGGCCAGCGCCTCCACCCCGCGCGCCGACGAGCCGACCTGCTGCCAGCGGGGCAGGAACGCGGCCAGCGCGCGGGGCGGCACCGGCTCGATCTCCCGGCGCAGGGCGGCGAGGGACCGGCGGCGCAGCAGGCGCAGCACCTCCGCGTCGCACCACTGGGTGCCGGCCGTGTCGGGGGCGAACTCGCCGGAGACGACCCGCCCGGAGGCGACGAGCCGGCGCAGCGCCTGCTCCACCACGGCCACCCCGAGCCCGAAGCGGGCGGCGCAGCTGGCGGCCGCGAACGGGCCGTGCGTACGCGCGTAGCGGGCGACCAGGTCGCCGAGGGGGTCCGCCACCGGCGCGAGGTACGCCTCGGCGACCCCGACCGGCAGGGCCACGCCGAGGGCGTCGCGCAGCCGGGCCGCGTCCTCGACGCCGACCCAGCGTTCCTCGCCGGCGATGCGCACCCGCAGCACCCGGCGGGCGGCCGCCAGCTCGGTCAGCCACTGCACGGGCGCGCCCCGCTCCGCCAGCTCGGCCTCGGAGAGGTCACCGACCACGCGGAGCAGCTCGACCACGTCCTCCGCGTCGCGCGGGCGGCGCTGCTCGGTCAGCCAGCGCAGCTGCCGCCCGGTCTCGGCCAGCACCGCCGGGTCGAGCAGCTCCCGCAGGTCGACGCGGCCGAGCAGCTCGCCGAGCAGGGCCGAGTCCAGGGCGAGCGCGGCGGCCCGGCGCTCGGCCAGCGGGGCGTCGCCCTCGTAGAGGAAGGCCCCGACGTAGCCGAACAGCAGCGACCGGGCGAACGGCGAGGGCTGGGCCGTCTCGACCTCGACCAGGCGCACCCTGCGGGCGGCCAGGTCGCGCATCAGCTCGGCCAGGGCCGGCTGGTCGAAGACGTCCTGGAGGCACTCCCGGGCCGCCTCCAGGGTGACCGGGAAGTCGGCGTACTCGCGGGCGACGTCGAGCAACTGGGCGGCCCGCTGGCGCTGCTGCCACAGGGGCTGGCGGCGGCGCGGGTCGCGGCGGGGCAGCAGCAGCGACCGGGCGGCGCACTCCCGGAACCGGGACGCGAACAGGGCGGAGGTGCCGACCGACTCCTCGACGAGCTGGGCGATCTCCTCCGGATCGAAGACCACCACGTCGGCGCCGGGCGGCTCGTCGGCGGTGTCGGGCAGGCGGACGACGATGCCGTCGTCGGAGGGCATCACCTGGGCGTCCACCCCGTAGCGCTCGGCGAGCCGGCGCCCGATCGCCAGCGCCCAGGGCCCGTTGACCCGGGCGCCGAGCACGCTGTGCACGGCCAGCCGCCAGTCGCCCAGCTCGTCGCGGAAGCGCTCGACCACCACCGTGCGGTCGTCGGGCAGGGACCGGGTGGCGGCGCGCTGCTCGCGCAGGTAGGCCATCAGGTTGCCGGCGGCCCAGTCGTCGAGCCCGCCGGCCCGCAGCGCGGCGACCGCGGCCTCGTCGTCCTGCCGCAGCAGGGCCCGCACCCGCGCGCCGATGGCCCGGCCCAGCTCGACGGGGCGGCCGAGCTGGTCGCCCTTCCAGAACGGCATCTTCGCCGCCTGCCCCGGGGCGGGGGAGACCAGCACCCGGTCGGGCGTGATCTCCTCGATCCGCCAGGAGGACGAGCCGAGCAGGAACACGTCGCCCACCCGCGACTCGTAGACCATCTCCTCGTCCAGCTCGCCGACCCGGGCGGCCCGTTCGGCGCCGGCCAGGAAGACGCCGAAGAGGCCCCGGTCGGGGATGGTGCCGCCGCTGGTCACCGCGAGGCGCTGGGCCCCGGGCCGGCCGGTGAGGACGTCGGCGGCGCGGTCCCAGACCAGCCGGGGCCGCAGCTCGGCGAAGGCGGTGGACGGGTAGCGGCCGGAGAGCATGTCGAGCACGGCGTGCAGCGCCGAGTCGGGCAGCTCCGCGAAGGGCGCCGCCCGGCGGACCACGACGGCCAGGTCGCCGACGTGCCACGGCTCCAGCGCGACCATGGCGACGACCTGCTGGGCCAGCACGTCGAGCGGGTTGCGCGGGTAGTGCAGCTCCTCGATGGCGCCGCCGCCCATCCGCTCGGCCACCACGGTGCAGGAGAGCAGGTCGCCCCGGTGCTTGGGGAAGACCACGCCCCGCGAGACCGCGCCGACCTGGTGCCCGGCCCGGCCGACCCGCTGCAGGCCGGCGGCCACGCTGGGCGGCGCCTCGATCTGCACCACCAGGTCGACCGCGCCCATGTCGATGCCCAGCTCCAGGCTGGAGGTGGCCACCACGGCGGGCAGCTGGCCGGACTTGAGCGCCTCCTCGATGTGCTTGCGTTCCTCCCGGGACACGCTGCCGTGGTGGGCGCGGGCGATCACCGGTGGCGCGCCGGCTGCCGCGCCCGCCTGGGCCATCGTCTCCGCCGGCGTCCGTCGCGCCGGGCCGGGGCCGCCCGGCGCGACGGTGGCGGGACCGTGGCCACCCGGCCCGGCGGCGCCTCGGGCGGGCGCGGACCGGTCGCCCCCGCCGGGCCCGGTCGGCTCCTCGGCGGCCAGCTCGTTGAGCCGGGCGCAGAGCCGCTCGGCGGAGCGGCGCGAGTTGGTGAAGACGATGGTCGAGCGGTGCGCCCGGATCAGGGCGAGGACTCGCTCCTCCACCGCCGGCCAGATCGACGCCCGGCGCGGCCCGAGCCCGCCGAGATCGTCCTCCGGCGGCTCCTGCTCGTCGAGGCGGGTCATGTCCTCCACCGGCACCTGGACGCTGACCTCGATCGTCTTGGCGGTGGGCGGCGCGACGACGTCGACCGGGCGGGCGCCGCCGAGGAAGCGGGCGCACGCGTCGACCGGCCGGACCGTGGCGGACAGGCCGATCCGCTGTGCCGGCGCGGGCAGCAGCTCGTCGAGGCGTTCGAGGGAGAGCGCGAGGTGGGCCCCGCGCTTGGTGCCGGCCACCGCGTGCACCTCGTCGACGATCACCGTCTCGACGCCGCGCAGGGAGTCGCGGGCGGCCGAGGTGAGCAGGAGGAACAGCGACTCGGGCGTGGTGATGAGGATGTCGGGCGGGGTGCGGGCGAACGCGCGCCGCTCGTCGGCCGGGGTGTCGCCCGTGCGCATCCCCACGGTGATCTCGGGCGGGGCGATGCCGAGTCGGCTGGCGGCCTGCCGGATCCCGGCGAGGGGGGCGCGCAGGTTGCGCTCGACGTCGACCGCGAGCGCCTTGAGCGGGCTGACGTAGAGCACCCGACACCGGTGTCGACGGTCGGCGGGGACGGGCTCGCGGGCCAGCCGGTCGAGCGACCAGAGGAAGGCCGCGAGGGTCTTGCCGGAGCCGGTCGGCGCCACCACCAGCGCGTTGCGGCCGGCGGCGACCGAGTTCCAGGCGCCGGCCTGGGCCGGGGTGGGCGCGGCGAAGGCGGCCGTGAACCACTCGCGGGTGGCCGCGCCGAATCCCGCCATCGCATCCGTCACGCCATCCATCCTGCCTCGACGGTGTGACACCCGGCCGCCGGCGGGCGCTGCTTGTGTCCCGGTCCGGTTCAAACGCGATGGTTGTACCGTTGAATGCGTTAAGTCTTACTTAACTGCTTGCTTGTGGCGCGCAACATAAAGTAACTTCACTCGGAGCCGGCCGGGGTGGAGGGGATCGGATGACCGTCGAGCAGCGGAGCTTCGAGCCCGGCACCGACGTGCTCATCCGCAAGGTCGACAGTCACCTCGCCGCCGTCCGGGCCGGCCTGGCCGGCCCGGAGCTGGAGCTGGCCGAGCGGCTCGCGGCCGCGCTGCGCGAGCTGGTCGTCTCCACCGCCCAGTCCAGCGCCGCCGACCGGGGCCAGGTGCGCGCCGCGGTGCACTACTTCGTGCTGCGCCGGGAGAGCCGCGGCCGGCTGCTGTCGGTGCGGTCCCTCGCCGCCGCCCAGCGGGTGGTCAACAAGGTCGTGCTCCAGCTCGGCCGCCCCGACCTGCTGGTGGAGTCCCGCCGGGAGCGCCCCGCCCGGGAGCCCGCCGTCCCGGCCTCCGACGTCGCCGTCGGCTGACGCCACACCGCCACACCGCCACACCGCCAGGCCGCCAGGCCGCGCCGCCATGCTGCCGCGCTGCGCCGAGACCTGCGCCGCTCTGCGCCACACCGCCGCGCTGCGCCGAGACCTGCGCCGCTCTGCGCCACACCGCCGCGCTGCGCCGAGACCTGCGTCGCGCTGCCGCGCCGCACCGCCAACACCGCCGCGCCACGCCGCCGTACCTACGGGAGATCGACTCCGCCAGGCCAACGGACGAATTCCCGCAAAACGGCCCGGCGGGCCGTTATCTGGCGTCTGATCGCAGCTAGGCGCCGGCCCGTCCCCGGCGCCCGCCGCTGCCACCTCGACCGGGAGTGCGGGTGCTCGTACTGCTGATCCTCCACCTCGCGGCGGCCCTCGTGGCGCCGCTGCTGGTCCGGCGGTGGGGTCCGCGCGCCTGCTATCCGCTGGCGCTGGCGCCGGCCGCCGCCGCCGGCTGGGCGCTGGCCCGCACGCCGGCCGTCCGCGACGGCGGGACGGTGGTCGAGACGTACCCGTGGATCCGGCAGCTGGGGCTCGACCTGGCGCTGCGGCTGACCACCCTGTCCTGGCTGATGACCCTGCTGGTCGGCGGCGTCGGCGCGCTGGTGCTCGTCTACAGCGCCCGCTACTTCGCCCCCGGGTCGGTCGGGCTGGCCCGCTTCGCGGCCGTCCTGGTGGCCTTCGCGGGGGCGATGCTCGGCCTGGTCCTCGCCGACGACCTGCTGCTGCTCTACGTCTGCTGGGAGCTGACCACGATCTTCTCGTACCTGCTGATCGGGCACAGCACGGAGCGGCGCGCCAGTCGCTGGGCGGCCGCCCAGGCGTTGACGGTGACCACCCTCGGCGGGCTCGCCATGCTGGTCGGGTTCATCATGCTCGGTCACCACGCCGGCAGTCACCGGTGGTCCGAGATCGCCGCCGGCCCGCTGCCGGGCGGGGCGTACCTGGTCACGGCGGTGCTGCTGATCCTGGCCGGGGCGCTGTCGAAGTCGGCGGTGCTGCCGTTCAGCTCCTGGCTGCCGGTGGCGATGGCGGCGCCCACGCCGGTGAGCGCCTACCTGCACGCCGCCGCGATGGTGAAGGCCGGCGTGTACCTGATCGGGCTGCTCGCCCCGGTGCTGGCGACCGTCGGCCCGTGGCGGCCGGTGGTGGTGGTCGCCGGCCTCGCGACGATGCTCGCCGGCGGCTGGGCGGCGCTGCGACAGACCGACCTGAAGCTGCTGCTGGCGTACGGCACGGTCAGCCAGCTCGGCCTGCTCGCGGTGGTCGTCGGCGCGGGCACCCCGGACGCCGCGCTGGCCGGCGCTGCCATGCTGCTGGCCCACGCCCTGTTCAAGGCGGCGCTGTTCCTCGTCGTCGGCATCGTCGACCACGGCGCCGGCACCCGGGACCTGCGGGAGCTGTCCGGCCTGGGCCGGCGGGCGCCGCTGCTGGCGACCGTCGCGGTGCTCGCCGCCGCGTCGATGGCCGGCCTGCCGCCGCTGGTCGGTTTCGTCGCCAAGGAGGCCGTGCTGGCCGCCTTCACCGACCGGCCGGTGGTGCTCGCCGTGCTGGTGGCCGGCACGGCGCTCACCGTCGCCTACAGCGCCCGGTTCGTCTGGGGCGCGTTCGCCACCCGGCCGGGAGTGGAGCCGACCGGCGTGGGCCGGGTCGCCGCGCCGATGCTCGCCCCGCCGGCCCTGCTCGCCCTCCTCGGGCTGGTCGCCGGCCCGGCCGCCGGGCTCCTCGACGACCTGCTCAGCCCGTACGCCGAGCTCTTCGGCACGGTCGGCGGGCACCTGGCGCTGTGGCACGGCCCCACCGCCGCGCTGGGCCTCTCCGCCCTCGCCGTGGCCGGCGGCGCGGCGCTGTTCGCGCTGCGCGGCCCGCTCGCCCCGGTGCTGGCCCGGCTGCGCGTCCCGGTCAGCGGCAACCAGGGCTACGAGTGGGTGATCGGCCGGTTCGACCGGATGGCCATCGAGGTCACGAGCGTCACCCAGCGTGGCTCCCTGCCCCAGTACCTCGGGATCATCCTGCTCACCCTCGCGGTGCTGCCCGGCGGGGCGATGCTGGCCACCCGCCCGTGGCGGGACCGGATCGACCTGTGGGACAACCCGCTCCAGGTCGTGGTGGTGGCCGTGGTCGCCGCGGCGGCGGTGCTCGCGGTGGGCGCCCGCCGGCGGCTGACGGCGATGCTGCTGGTGGGGATGACCGGCTACGGCAGCGCGATGCTCTTCGTCCTCTACGGCGCGCCGGACCTGGCGCTGACCCAGTTCCTCGTCGAGACCGCCACCATCGCGGTGTTCGTGCTGGTGTTGCGCCGGCTGCCCGAGCGCTTCTCGGCGCGCCCGCGCCGCCGCCGCTGGGTGCGCCGGGCGATCGGCGTGGCGGCCGGCGTGGTGGCGGCCGGGCTGGCGCTGACCGCGGCGGCGGCCCGCCAGGCGCCCACCATCTCCGATGCGTTCCCGGACCTGGCGGTCACCCAGGGGTACGGCCGCAACGTGGTCAACGTGACCCTGGTCGACATCCGCGCGTGGGACACGATGGGGGAGCTGGCGGTGCTGGTGGTGGCCGCGACCGGCGTGGCCAGCCTGATCTTCCAGCGGTCCCGGACCGACCCGCGTCCGCGCCGGCCGGAGCCGTCGACCCGGCCGCACCGCCCGGACCGCCCGGTCTGGCTGCGCGGCGGCGTGACCCTGCACGCCCGGCGCCGCTCCATCGTGCTGGAGGTGGTCACCCGACTGATCTTCCACACCGTGGTGGCGTTCTCCCTGTTCCTGCTCTTCTCCGGCCACAACGCGCCGGGCGGCGGCTTCGCCGGCGGCCTGGTGGCGAGCCTGGCGCTGGTCGTGCGCTACCTGGCGGGCGGCCGGGACGAGCTGGCCGAGGCCGCCCCGGTCGGCGCCGGCACGGTGCTCGGCGCCGGCCTCTTCGTCTCGGTCGGCACCGGGGCGATCGCGCTGCTCGCGGGCGGGTCGGTGCTGGAGAGCGCCCGGGTCGACCTCTGGCTGCCGCTGATCGGCAAGTTCTACCTGGTCACCTCCCTCTTCTTCGACGTCGGGGTCTATCTCGTCGTGGTCGGGCTGGTGCTGGACATCCTGCGCAGTCTCGGCGCCGAGGTGGACCGGCACATCGAGGCGGCCGGCGCCACCGGCGGCGGGCTGCGCGTCGACCGGGGCGGGAGGCGGACGTGAGACCGGGCGTGGAGGGGCCCACCCTGGTCCTGGTCGTGGCCGTCGGGGTGCTGTTCGGCTGCGGGGTCGCGCTGCTGCTGGAGCGCAGCCTGACCCGGATCCTGCTCGGCGTCATCCTGGTCAGCAACGGGGCCAACGCCCTCATCCTGATGGGCGGACGGGCCGGCGCCGCGCCCGTGGTCGGGGCCGCGCCCGCCGGCCGGCTCAGCGACGCGCTGCCGCAGGCCATGATCCTCACCGCCATCGTGATCACCTTCGGGCTGAGCGCGTTCCTGCTGGCGGTGAGCTACCGCAGCTGGTACCTGACCGGCGACGACGAGGTGCCCGACGACATCGAGGACCGGCAGGTCAGGCGGGCGGCCGAGCGCAACGAGCCGGCCACCGCCGACCTCGGCGGCGAGGGCGCGGACGCCGACCCCGAGCAGGTCGACCCCGAACCGCCCCGCCGGCTCCGGCCCGGGGACGGTCCCGGATGACCGGGTACGCCGAACGGGCCGCCCGGTGAACGCGCTCGTGCCGCTGCCGGTGGTGGTGCCGCTGCTGGGCGCGGCGCTGACCCTGCTGCTGGCCCGGTGGTCCCACCTGCAACGGGCCGTCAGCGTGACCTGCCTGGCCGCCACCGTGGTGGTGGCGGCGCTGCTGCTGGTGCAGGCCTACCGGCACGGGCCGGTGGTGGTGCAGGTCGGCGGGTGGCCGGCGCCGGTGGGCATCGTGCTGGTCGCCGACCAGTTGGCCGCGCTGATGCTGGTGGTCTCCTCGGCGGTGACCCTCTGCGTGCTGCTCTACTCCGTCGGCCAGGGCCAGGGGGACTTCGGCGAGACCGTCCCGGTGACCATCTACCACCCGACATACCTGGTGCTGACCGCCGGCGTGACGAACGCGTTCCTCGCCGGCGACCTGTTCAACCTCTTCGTCGGGTTCGAGATCCTGCTCGCCGCGAGCTTCGTCCTGATCACCCTCGGCGGCACCGAGACGCGGATCCGCACCGGCTCGACGTACGTCGTGGTCAGCATCCTGTCCTCGATGCTGTTCCTGACCGCGACGGGCCTGGTGTACGCGGCCACCGGCACGCTCAACATGGCCCAGCTCGCCCACCGGCTGGACGCGCTGCCGGACGGCGTACGGCTGAGCCTGGAGCTGACCCTGCTGCTCGCCTTCGGGATCAAGGCGGCGGTCTTCCCGCTCTCGGCCTGGTTGCCGGACAGCTACCCGACCGCGCCGGCCCCGGTGACGGCGGTCTTCGCCGGCCTGCTCACCAAGGTCGGCGTCTACGCGATCATCCGGACCGAGACGCTGCTCTTCCCCGACGGGCAGGTCGCCGGGCTGCTGCTGGTGGTGGCGGGGCTGACCATGGTGGTGGGGATCCTCGGCGCGGTGGCGCAGTCCGACATGAAGCGGCTCTTCTCGTTCACCCTGGTCAGCCACATCGGTTACATGATCTTCGGGGTGGCGCTGAGCACCGTGGCCGGGCTCTCCGGCGCGATCTTCTACGTGGTGCACCACATCACCATCCAGACCACACTGTTCCTGGTCGCCGGGCTGGTCGAGGAGCGGGCCGGCAGCACCGACCTGCGTCGGCTCGGCGGGTTGGCCCGGGTGGCGCCCGTGCTCGGGGTCCTCTTCTTCGTGCCGGCGATGAACCTCGCGGGCGTGCCGCCGTTCTCCGGTTTCCTCGGCAAGCTCGGCCTGCTCCAGGCCGGGGTGGCGGCCGGCGGCCCGCTGCCCGGCGCGCTGGTCGCGGCGGGGGCGGCGACCAGCCTGCTCACCCTCTACGTGGCCTCCCGGGTTTGGAACATCGCCTTCTGGCGGGCCCCGCGACTGGCCACCACCGAGCCGGTGGTGCGGCTGCCCGGGCTGATGGTCGGCGCGACGATCGCGCTGGTCGTGCTCGGGCTGGCGCTGACGGTCGGCGCCGGGCCGCTCTTCGACGTCACCGCCGACGCGGCCGCCGACCTGCGCGCGCGCACCCCCTACATCCGTAGCGTGCTGCCCGGCGGCGCACCGTGAGCCCGGAACCGGCCGCGCCGCCGCCCGGCCGGGTGGCGCGGTGGCGCGACCAGGCGATCGCCCTCGGCTGGCTGGTCATGGTGTGGAACCTGTTCTGGGGCGACTTCTCCTGGGGCAACCTGGCCGGTGGATTGCTGGTGGCGGGGGCGGTGCTCCTGTTCTTCCCGCTGCCGCCGGTCAGCTTCGGCGGCCGGCTGCGGCCCTGGGCGCTGCTGGTCTTCCTGGTGCGGTTCGTCGGCGAGCTGATCAGTGCCAGCGCGCACGTCGCCCGGATCGCCGTACAGCCGGGCTACCTGCCGCGCGGGGCGATCATCGCGGTCCCCCTGCGCGTACGCACCGACCTCAACCTGGCGCTCACCGCGGAGGTGGTCTCGCTGGTGCCGGGCACGCTGATCGTCGAGGCGGACCGGGACGCCGGGATCCTCTACGTGCACGTGCTCGACGTCCACGGCCCGCAGGACCTGGCCGGCAGCCGGGAGCGGATTCTCGCCGTCGAGCGGCGGATCGTGCGGGCGGTCGGCTCCGCGGCGGAGCTGCGCCGGGTGGAGTCCGATCCCGTCGAGAGGGGACCCCGATCGTGACCGCGTTCCTCGCCGTCGTCCTCACCACCCTCTTCTCGGTGACGGCCCTGCTCGCGCTGATCCGGCTCTACCGGGGGCCGTCCCTGATCGACCGCGTGGTCGCCGCCGACATGCTGCTCGCCACCATGGTCGGCGCGGTCGGCGCCGAGGCGGCGGTCAACCGGCACGCCACGACGCTGCCGGTGCTGGTGGTGCTCTCCCTGCTCGGCTTCGTCGGCTCGGTGTCGCTGGTCCGCTTCGCCGTCCGCGAGGACGAGGAGGCGTGATGATCGACACGGTCGCGGACTGGGTCGGCGCGGGTTGCCTGGTGACCGGCGCGCTGCTGAGCCTCGCCGCCGGGGTCGGGGTGCTGCGCTTCCCGACGACGCTGGACCGGATGCACGCGGCCACCAAGCCGCAGGTGCTCGGGGTGCTGCTCCTGCTGCTCGGCGTGGCGCTGCGCCTGCGCGCCCCGGCCGACCTGGGCATGGTGGCCCTGGTCGGGATCTTCCAACTGGCCACCGCGCCGGTGGCGGCGCAGATGATCGGCCGGGCCGCCTACCGCGCCGGCCGGGTGGATCCGGAGCTGCTCGACGCCGACGAACTCGCCGACCGCTGAGCGGGTCGGCCGCTGGGCGGGCCGCTTCGAGGTCGCCTCCGGCGGCGACCTGACCCTGAAGGACCTCACCCTCAAGGGC
>NZ_JBSGDY010000048.1:0-39576 GCF_053602615.1 Micromonospora sp. NPDC004336 | reverse complement strand
CGTGTCCGGCGTCCCGTCCGTCCCGCGTGCCCGGCGGCCGGGCGGTCGGTCGGCGTCGCGGCGGGCCGGGTCGAACAGGTCGAGGGCGAGCTGGGCGTGCGCGGGGGCGGGCCAGTGGGCGGCGTCGTCATCGGCGAACGGCGGCTCGAACGAGGGCGCGGGGCGCAGCCGGACGGGAGGGCGGGTCGGCCCGGGGCGGCGCGAGTCGGTCATCCTGACCCTCCCATGATCTTGCGTTTACCTGTGTTTGCCTTCGATTGCCTCCATTCTCGGCCACGACAGAGCCGGCGGTCAATGCCCGTACGGATCGGCGCGGCTACTCCGGGTCGCGCTCCGCCAGCGGGTTGCTCCGCACCCACTCGGCGGTCTCGGCGTACTTGCGCTCGATGTACTCCTCCAGCCGGGCGCGCTCGACGCGCCACTGGCCACGCCCGCCGATCTTGATCGCGGGCAGTTCGCCGCTGCGCACCATGTGGTAGACCTGCGAGTCCGACACGTTCAGCTCGGCGGCCACGTCGGAGAGCAGCAGGAACCTCGGCTCCACGAAAACTCCCAGGATCGGCGTCGTTTCGTTTGCCTCAGTTTGCCACCGACGGCTGACACGGCCCACCCACCACTCACCGCGCCCGCGATCTTGCACTCACCGGGCTCGCGATCTTGCACTTTCGGCCCGCCGTTCGCGGCCTTTGCCGGCTTATGTGGGGGCACAAAGTGCAAGATCGCGGAGGGCGGGGGCGGCGGGGCGGGGTGTATGACGGTCATGGCGTACGGCATGATCGGCGCGGACCGGCGGAGGGCCGGCGGAGGAACTGAGCGGGGGAGACTACCGGTGACCGAGGAGCTTGTCCGGGTGTACGTGCCGGCTACCGTCCCGATGCTGACCCTCCTGCGCGGGTCCGGCCTGCCCGTGGCCGCCGCGCACGCCGTCACCCCCACCCTCCGGGAGTGGTACGCCGAGGGCGACGAGGAGGAGCTGGAGTACGTCGCCTTCACCCGCGCCGCCCAGGACGCGCTGCAACTGCTCCGGGCCGACGCCGACGCGCCCCGCCGCCGGGTGGTGGTCTCGGTGGACCTGCCCGCCTCGGCGGTCGGCCGGGGCGACGGGGAGCTCGGCTCCAGCGCGGTCGAGCTGGGCGCGCCCGTGCCCGTCGCCGCCGTGGCCGCGATCCACGTGGACGGCGCCGACGCGGTGCGGGACGTCGCCGCGGCGGCGGAGGTGGTCACCGAGGCGCTGGCGGGCGACCCGGACGCGCAGTTCACGGTCGACGGGGCCGAGGACCACGAGCTGGAGTGGTACGACGTCTCGGAGCTGGACCTCCTGCTCCGCGCCGCCTCCTGAGCCGGCCGGTCGCCGACCGGGCGAGGGTCGCAGGGCGGGATCACCCCGGCCCCGGTCGCCCCACCGCGGCGATGGTCTCCAGCTCGGTGACCTCCCTCAGCGGGCGGTGCCGACCTCGCCCGGCTCGTCCTTGTCCTCGTCCGCGCGGGCCGGCCCCAGGGTGCGGCCGAAGGCGATCATCGCGGTCAGCGCGCCGACGAAGAGCACCCAGATGCCGTTGTCCACCCGCGAGGTGCCCAGCGAGGTCTGCGCCACCGCGTCCGCCTCGCTCAGCGCGCCGGCCAGGTCGAGCAGGGAGCGCCCGCCGACCCGGATGATCACCTCGGTGAGGAGCAGGAGCAGGCCCGGGCCGGCCCCGGCCAGCAGGTACGCGGGCCAGCGCGGCGCGGGGGCCGCCGCCTCCAGCCGGGCGGCCCGGCGGCGCGCCCAGGTGAGGTAGCCGAAGGCGAGCAGCCCCGCCACCAGGCCGGCGAGCAGCGACTCCGTGCGCGACACCCACTTGGCGGCGGTGAGCAGCGACTCCTGCCCGTCGCCGGCGCCGAAGAGGTCGAAGAGCGGGTCGCGGGCCCGGCTGAAGGCCACCACGAAGATCAGCGTGCCGAGGGCGGCGGCGACCACCGCCCCGACCACGGGCGCGCTGCGGGCACCGGCGACGGCCCCGCCGATGGTCGCGGCGGCGGCGGTGGTGCCGGCGATGACGCTGGTGGTCGCGTTGTCGGCGTACGTCAGGCTGATCGCGAACGCGGCGGCGAGCGCGACGAGCAGGCCGGTGCCGATCGCCGCCACGAAGCGCAGGGTGGCCCGGTCGCTGCCCCGGCGCGCGAGCAGGTCGACGCCGAAGAGGGCGAAGGCGGCGCCGGCGACCAGCGCGGCCGAGATCACCCCCGGCAGGGCGAACGCGGAGAGGCTGATGGCGGTGACCCCGGCGGCCGCCGAGTGGATCACCTCGCGCGTCGACCAGAGCATCGCGGCCAGCCAGCCGAGGGCCAGCAGCGCGAGCGCCGGCGCGCCGGGCGCGAGCGCCGGCCCGGTCCCCGCACCGGCGGCCGGCGCGTCCGGTCCGGCGTCGTCGGCCGGGCCCGGCTCGGCGGCGGTCTCGTCGGCCGCCGGAACCGGCTGGTCTGACTCCGTGGCGGCGGGGCTGCCGGGCTGCTTGGTCATCCTCTTCCCTCCGACGGACGCCCGGCCCTCGGCGGGGCGGGCAGTTCACCGGCCACCCAGCGTACGCGCCCGTCGGGCCCGGACTCCCGGCCCACGGCGCGCCACCGCCCGGCCCGGACTCCCGGGCCGGGCGCCCACGGCGCCACGGCGTCACCGCCCCGCCCGGAGTCCCAGGCCCGGGCGCGCCACCGCCCTGCCGCCGGTCGGCGGTCGGTGGTGGCGGGGCGGGCGGGGAGCCGTGGGAGAATCGGGCGAGGTCCCGCCGCCGCGACCGGTCCACCCCGCGGCGTCCGGCCCCGGCCGTCCGGTCGGTGCCCGCGGGTCCGATTTCGCCACCGCCGTCGAGATCGCCAGGAGCCCTGATGGACGCCGTGTTCTCCGTACCCGAGCCGCGCAACGAGCCGGTGCGCAACTACGAGCCGGGCAGTGTCGACCGGGAACGGCTCCAGCGGCGGCTGGCCGAGCTGGCCGCCGAGCGGATCGACCTGCCGATGACCATCGCCGGCGAGCAGCGGATGGCCGCCGGCGAGTCGATCGACGTGGTGCAGCCGCACAAGCACGCGCACGTGCTCGGCGTCACCGCGCACGCCACCCACGACGACGCGCGCGCGGCGATCAAGGCCGCCAAGGACGCCGCCCCGATGTGGCGGGCGCTGCCGTTCGAGGAGCGGGCGGCGATCTTCCTGCGCGCCGCCGAGCTGCTCGCCGGCCCCTGGCGCGACACCCTGAACGCGGCCACCATGCTCGGCCAGTCGAAGACCGCCATCCAGGCCGAGATCGACTCGGCCTGCGAGTTCATCGACTTCCTCCGCTTCAACGTGCACTTCGCGCGGAGGCTGCTGGAGGAGCAGCCGATGTCCTCCCCGGGGGTGTGGAACCGCTTCGACCACCGCCCGCTGGAGGGCTTCGTCTACGCGATCACCCCGTTCAACTTCACCGCGATCGCCGGCAACCTGCCCTCGGCGCCGGCCCTGCTGGGCAACACGGTGGTCTGGAAGCCGGGCCCGACGCAGCAGTTCGCCGCGCACTTCACCATGCGGCTGTTCGAGGCGGCCGGCCTGCCCCCCGGCGTGATCAACATGGTCACCGGGCGCGGCGAGGAGGTCTCCGACGTCGTGCTCGCCGACCCCGACCTGGCCGGCATCCACTTCACCGGCTCCACCAAGGTCTTCCAGCACCTGTGGAAGACCGTCGGGGAGAACATCGCCCGCTACCGGGGCTACCCGCGGCTGGTCGGCGAGACCGGCGGCAAGGACTTCGTCGTCGCGCACACCAGCGCGGACGTCGACGCCCTGCACACCGCCCTGATCCGGGGCGCCTTCGAATACCAGGGCCAGAAGTGCTCCGCGGCGTCCCGGGCGTACGTGCCGCGGTCGCTCTGGGAGGGCGGGCTGCGCGACCGGCTGGCCGCCACCGCCGAGTCCCTCACCTACGGCGACGTGGCCGACTTCAGCAACTTCGGTGGCGCGGTCATCGACGCCAAGGCGTTCGACAGGCACGCCGCCGCGCTGGAGCTGATCAACGGTGACGACGCCTGCCGGGTCGTCGCCGGCGGCACGGCCGACGACTCCGTCGGATACTTCGTCCGGCCGACGCTCTTCGAGTGCACCGACGCGGCGCACGAGACCTTCACGACCGAGTACTTCGGGCCGATCCTCGGCGTGCACGTCTTCGACGACGCCCGCTTCGACGACGTGGTCGCGCAGGCCGAGTCGATCGCGCCGTACGCGCTGACCGGCTCGATCTTCGCGACCGACCGCCGGGTGGTCGACGCGGTCGCCGAGAAGATGCGGTACGCCGCCGGCAACTTCTACATCAACGACAAGCCGACCGGCGCGGTGGTCGGGCAGCAGCCCTTCGGCGGCGCCCGGGCCAGCGGCACCAACGACAAGGCCGGCTCCTGGCACAACCTGATCCGGTGGATGTCGCCCCGGACGATCAAGGAGACCTTCGTCGCGCCGACCGACCACACCTACCCCCACATGGGCTGAGGGGTGACAGGGGCGCCTTCCCGCGCGCCAGGCGTACGGGAAGGCGCCCCTCCTCGCGCTCCGCGCGGGGCGCGGGGGGCGTCCGTCGCCGGCGGGCGGGGGTCCCGCGACGGCGGTACCGTGGCCGCTGTGACCCACCCCACCCCCGCGCACGACCCCCACTTCGGTGAGCAGGGTGGCCTGCTCACCTACAGCGACTACCTGCGGCTGGCCGACCTGCTGGCGGCCCAGGTGCCGGAGTCCGACCCGGCCTCCCACGACGAGCTGCTCTTCATCACCATCCACCAGGTCTACGAGCTGTGGTTCAAGCTGCTGCTCTCCGAGCTGACCGACGCCCGGGACCGGATGCTGGACGGCGAGACCTACCTGCCCCGGGTGCGGCTGGAGCGCTGCCACGTGGTGGAGCGGGTGCTGATCGGCCAGGTCGACGTGATCGACACGATGACCCCGCAGGACTTCCTGGCCTTCCGCACCAAGCTCGCCCCGGCCTCGGGCTTCCAGTCGGCACAGTTCCGGGAGATCGAGTTCCTCTCCGGCCTCAAGGACCCGGGCTACCTGCGCCGCTTCCGGGGCCTGCCCGACGCGGAGCGGGCGCGGCTGGAGCGGCGGCTGGCCGAGCCGAGCCTCTGGGACGGCTTCCTGGCCGTGCTCGGGCGCGCCGGCTTCGACGTCTCCGAGGCGGAGGCCCGCTTCTCGGCGTACGCGACGATCGCGGCCGACCGGGAGCGCTTCGGGCCGCTGTGGGACCTCGCCGAGGCGCTGGTCGCGCACGACCAGGCGTTCTCGCTGTGGCGGGCCCGGCACGTGCTGATGGCGGAACGGCAGATCGGCACCAAACCGGGCACCGGTGGCTCGGCCGGCGGGGCGTACCTGCGCTCCCGGGTGGAGACCCGGTTCTACCCCGAGCTGTGGGAGCTGCGCAGCCGGCTCTGAGGCCCGCGCGGGCTCCGGCGCGGACTGTCTCGCGCCGACAGTGCACATAGGAAGCCCTACCGGGTGGCGAAACCGTGAAATCCTGGACGCCACGACGGCAAAGTGGCAGCGTGAGGGGCATGGCGGATTCCGGAGTCAACCCCACGGCGGCGGCCCTCCTCGGGCTGCTCCACGAGGGCCCCATGACAGGTGGCCAGTTGATGGCCGCCGCCGAGCGCCGGCTGGCGCCGTACTGGTCGATGACCCGTAGCCAGGTCTACCGCGAGCTGCCGGTGCTGGCCGAGCGGGGCCTCGTCCGGATGGGCAAGCCCGGGCCGCGCTCCAGCCAGCCGTACGCGATCACCGCGGCCGGGAAACGGACGTTCTCCCGCTGGCTCGCGGAGGACCCGGGCCGGGACACCATCCGCAACCCGATCGCCCTGCGGATCGCCTTCGGCAACCTGCACTCGGCCAGCCAGCTCAAGAACCTCCAGGCCGCGGCCAACGAATACCACACCGAGGCGCTCGCCAAGGTCCGCGAGCAGGTCAAGAACGCCAAGAAGGAAGGCGAGACGTACGACGCCAGCGCGCTGGAGTTCGCCGTCGCCTACCACAAGGCGGCCCTGTCCTGGCTGAAGAGCGCCCCGGTCGGCTGACCGCCCCGCCCCGGTCCGCCCGCCCCCTCCCCGCCCGCGCGGTCACCTCTTTTCGCTCGTGACTGCGGGGCTCGCAAGCTCACTCCTCGCACGAGCAGGGTCATCTTTTCGCTCGTGACTGCGGGGCTCGCAAGCTCACTCCTCGCACGAGCAGGGTCATCTTTTTGCTCGTGACTGCGGGGCTCGCAAGCTCACTCCTCGCACGAGCAGTACCCTTGTCTGTCGTGACCGCTGCCGATTACGCCGAACAGCTCAAGGAACTCGACGCCACCCTGCGCAACATCGAGTCGGTGCTCGACATCGACCGGCTGCGGCAGGACAAGGCCCGCCTGGAGCAGGCGGCCTCCGCGCCCGACCTCTGGGACGACCAGGCCAAGGCGCAGCAGGTGACCTCGCAGCTGTCGTACGTCAACGGCGAGATCAGCAAGCTCGGCAGCCTCCGCTCCCGCCTCGACGACGCCTCGGTGCTGCTGGAGCTGGCCGAGGCCGAGTCCGACCCGGGGGTGCTCACCGAGGTCGAGACGGAGATCGCCGGGCTTACCAAGGCCATCCAGGAGATGGAGGTCCGCACCCTGCTCTCCGGCGAGTACGACTCCCGCGAGGCGCTGGTCGCCATCCGGGCCGGCGCCGGCGGCGTGGACGCGGCGGACTTCGCCGAGATGCTGCTGCGGATGTACCTGCGCTGGGCCGAGCGGCACGGCTACCCGACGGAGGTCTACGAGACCTCCTACGCCGAGGAGGCGGGCCTGAAGTCCGCCACCTTCACGGTCAAGGTCCCCTACGCCTACGGCACGCTCAGCGTCGAGTCGGGCACCCACCGGCTGGTCCGGATCAGCCCGTTCGACAACCAGGGCCGGCGGCAGACCAGCTTCGCCGGCGTCGAGGTGCTGCCGGTGGTGGAGCAGACCGACCACATCGACATCCCCGAGAACGAGATGCGGATCGACGTCTACCGCTCCTCCGGCCCGGGCGGGCAGAGCGTCAACACGACCGACTCGGCCGTGCGGATCACGCACATCCCGACCGGCATCGTGGTCACCTGCCAGAACGAGAAGTCCCAGCTGCAGAACAAGGCGTCCGCGCTGCGGGTGCTCCAGGCCCGGCTGCTGGAGCGCAAGCGCCAGGAGGAGCAGGCCAAGCTCCAGGGCCTGAAGACCGACGCCGCCGGCTCGTGGGGCGACCAGATGCGCTCGTACGTCCTGCACCCGTACCAGATGGTCAAGGACCTGCGGACCGAGCAGGAGACCGGCAACCCGTCCTCGGTGTTCGACGGTGACCTGGACAGCTTCATCGAGGCCGGTATCCGGTGGCGTAAGCAGCAGCAGATCGCCGGCGACGCAGCGTGATCGATCGCGGGCGGAGCGCGTCGTCGATCTCCGCGATCCACACCAAATCGATGACGCGACTCGCAACGGCGGGGCGTGGGGCTTGGCTCCCCGGTTACACCGCGTAGACTCACCACCCGTGATTCAGCTTGAGCAAGTGACGAAGACGTACCCGAAGGCGTCCCGGCCTTCGCTCGACAACGTGTCCGTCTCGATCGAGAAGGGTGAGTTCGTCTTCTTCATCGGTCCCTCCGGCTCCGGCAAGTCCACCATCATCAAGCTGCTGCTGCACGAGGTCTCGCCCAACAAGGGCCGCGTCGTCGTCAACAGCAAGGACGTCACGTCGATGCGGTCCTGGAAGCGACCCCACTTCCGGCGTTCCATCGGCTGCGTGTTCCAGGACTTCCGGCTGCTGCCGAACCGCACCGCCTACGAGAACGTGGCGTTCGCCCTCGAGGTGATCGGCAAGACCAAGGCGGTCGCCCGCCGGGTCGTGCCGGAGGTGCTGGAGCTGGTCGGGCTCGGTGGCAAGGAGCACCGCTACCCGCACGAGCTCTCCGGTGGCGAGCAGCAGCGGGTGGCCGTCGCGCGGGCGTTCGTGAACCGCCCGCTGATCCTGCTCGCGGACGAGCCGACCGGAAACCTGGACCCGGACACCTCGATCGAGATCATGCGTCTGCTGGACCGGATCAACCGCACCGGCACGACCGTCGTGATGGTCACGCACGACTCCAACATCGTGAACCAGATGCGCCGCCGGGTCATCGAGATCGAGAGCGGCCGCATCGTGCGCGACCAGGCCCGCGGCGTCTACGGCTGAGCCGACGCCACCCCTGCGCAGCCTGACGACGAACACCTCATGCCGGAGACCCGGAGGAATTCCCGATGCGCGTGAAATACGTCCTGTCCGAGGTACTGGTCGGACTGTGGCGCAACGTGACCATGACCATCGCGATGATCATCACGATGGCGGTCTCGCTGACCATGCTCGGCGCCAGCGGTCTCATGTACCGCCAGGTCGACGACATGAAGGACCTCTACTACAAGAACATCCAGGTCTCGATCTTCCTCAAGCAGGACGTGAGCCCCGAGCAGCGTGACGCCCTGAACGCCAAGCTGGACGGCGACCCGCTGGTCAAGGAGGTCCTCTACGTCAACAAGGACGAGGCGTACAAGCGCTTCCAGGAGATGTTCCAGGACGCTCCGGACCTGCTCAGCGCCGTCAAGGCGGACAGCCTGCCCGAGTCGTTCCGGCTCACGCTGAACAACCCCGAGCAGTACAAGAGCATCTACGACCAGTACAAGGACGCCGAGGGCGTCGACGAGATCGTCGACCAGTCCCGACTGTTGGACAAGATCTTCGACATCCTCACCTCGATCCAGAACATCGCCCTGGCCGCCGCGATCGTGATGGCCGTCGCCGCGCTGCTCCTGGTCGCCAACACGATCCAGGTCGCGGCGTACAGCAAGCGGCGCGAGGTCGCGGTCATGAAGCTCGTCGGCGCGTCGAACTGGTTCATCCAGGCGCCGTTCGTGCTGGAGGCCGTGGTCGCCGGCCTGATCGGCTCGCTGCTCGGCCTGGTGGCCCTGATCGCGGCGAAGTACCTGCTCTTCGACGGGTCGCTCCAGGCGCTGCAGGGCCTGCTCTCGCCGATCAGCTGGGGCGACATCCTGGTGATGTTCCCGCTGATGGCCGGCGTCGGCGGCCTGGTCAGCGCGGTCACCGCCTGGGTCACCCTCCGCTTCTACCTGCGGGTCTAGTCTCCGTACGGCTCGACGGACCCTCCCGCGCCCGCGGAATAAACGGCGCGGGAGGGTCCTTGTCGTTCGGGTAGCATGATCTCCGCTCCGCGACCGGTCGCCCGGCGCGGACCACACGGAAGAGGGGGTGGCGCCGATGCCACGGGAAAAGGGACGCAAGGTCGTCGCCTCCAACAAGAAGGCCCGGCACGACTACTCGATCCTCGACACCTACGAGGCGGGCATGGCGCTGACGGGCACCGAGGTCAAGTCGCTGCGGGCCGGGCGCGCGTCGCTCGTCGACGCGTTCGCCCAGGAGCGCAACGGCGAGCTCTACCTGCACGGCATGCACATCCCGGAGTACACGCAGGGCACCTGGACCAACCACGAGCCCCGGCGGACCCGCAAGCTGCTGCTCAAGCGGCTGGAGATCGACCGGCTGATCGGCAAGACCCGCGAGGGCGGCCTGACCATGGTCCCGTTGCAGGTCTACTTCTCCGACGGCTGGGCGAAGGTGGAGATCGCCCTGGCCAAGGGCAAGAAGTCGTACGACAAGCGGCAGGACCTCGCCAAGCGGGACGCGGACCGGGAGATCGCCCGGGTGACCGGCCGGCGCGGCAAGGGCATGGACGCCTGATCTGTCCGCCGCTGTCCGGGTCGGCGCGCCGAGCCGGGGCTCGGGATGAAACCCGTTGCGGCAGGCGTTACGCTTGTCAGTGCCGCCACAACCGGCGGCCTGTCGAGGGGGTGACTGGTTTCGACTTCGTACGTTGCGGCAGGGGAAGCGAGCCGAGGAAGCCGACGTCGTCTCGAGAATCGTTCGTCGGAAACCAATAAGCGCCAAGAACAATCGCGCTGACTTCGCTCTCGCCGCCTGAGGCGAGTAGCGAGTCTGTCGGCCTGGGAGTGCCTTCGACCCAGTTAGCCGGCATCAGCTAGGAGGCTGGCCAATCGGACCCGGTCGCGGGGTCCGTGCGGCGAGATCAATCAGCGACTGGGCCCGTCACACCGACTCGCTCGCGTGATCGGAGGGGCCGAGTAGAGGCACAGCGAGCTGCGCTCGGAGAAGCCCTGACAAGGCGGCGAAGGACCCGGGTTCGATTCCCGGCACCTCCACCACCAGTCGATGCGCCCCGGTCCACCGGACCGGGGCGCATCGTCGTGTCGGGCGCCTGTCGTCGTGTCCCGTGCCCGGGCTCGCCGTGGCCGGAGGGGCGGGCGGGGCTGGCGGGCCGCTTGGGGCCACCGGGACAGGTGAGGCGCGCGCCGCCCCTGGACAGGGCGGACGCGACGGGTCCACCATCGCTGTACGCGGTCAGACGCGACGCGGGAGGTGCCCATGGTCACCGGTCCGATCCAGCAGTCGTCCACCGTCCCGGGGGCGCTCCGGCCGCCCGCCGCCCGCCGGCCCCCCGTCACCCTCCTCGGCGACCTGCGCGCGCTCACCCGGGCGCTGGCGGCCCCGCCCGCCGGGCCGAGCTGGCGGGAGCTCGTCCTGCTCCGGCTGGGTCCCGTGCGGCAGGGCTTCGCGGAACACGTCCGGCTCACCGAGGGGCCCGCCGGCCTCTACGCCGAGCTGCTCGGGCACGCGCCCCGGCTGGAGAGGGGCGTGCGGCGGCTGGCCGGGGAGCACGCCGCGCTCGCCGCCGCCATGGCCGCCCTGCACCGGGCGGCGGCGCTGCCGGAGGCGTCGGCCGACGACCTCGTCGAGCGGGCCGGGCGGCTGGCGCGCGCCCTCGCCGGGCACCGGCAGCGCGGCGCGGACCTGCTGTGGCAGGCGTACGAGACGGATCTCGGGGGAGAGACCTGAACCCCGGGAACCGGCGGCGACGGCGCCACGTCCAACCGACATGCGCCGTACCGCCGCCCTGCTGGGCCTGCCACTGCTGATGATCGTCGCCGGTTGCGCCCCGGCCGGCTCCGAGCCCGCCGACCTCTCCGACGGCGATCCCCGCCGGATGGAGTTCGTGTCCCGGGCCACGGAGGTCGCCGAGGCGTGGCGGCCGGGCCCGGCGTGGACGACCCGATACGTGCCGTTGCAGGACCCGACGGTGCTGGTCGGCGATCCGGGCTTCACCCCGGACACCGAGGCCGCCTTCCGCAACGGCTGGTACCGGGAGCAGACCGAGCTGCCCGCCGGGAAGCCCGCCGACGGCACCATCGGGTTCCCGGACGGCACCCTCACCGTCCCGCTGATCAGCGCGGCCACCGCCTTCGGGCAGCTCGACCAGGGCGACCCGCCGCAGTGCGGCGGCCGGCCGAAGGGCCCCGCCGGGCCGACGTTCCCCGGCCGGCCCGGCAAGCCCGGCACCGGCGGCCCCACCGTCGAACCGGGACCGGACGGCCCGGTCAGCAGCACCCCGAACACCGCCTGCGTCCCGCTGACGGTCACCGCCGTGAAGCTGGGCACCGCGCCCGTGCGCACCAGCCGCGGCGAGGCGCAGGTCCCCGCGTGGCTGTTCACCGTGGAGGAGCTCTCCGCGCCCGTGGCCCGCCTCGCCGTGGCCCCGGAGGCCGTCACCGCCGCGCCCGAGCCGACCGCCCCGGCGAAGCCGGGCCCGCAGGGCGTCGTCGGCGCCCAGGACCTCCGCTCCGTCGACGGCGCCACGCTGACCTGGCGGCTCGGGGTGGGCAGCTGCGACACCGCGATCACCCCGCTGGTGCAGGAACGCGACGACGTGGTGGTGGTCGGCGGCAGCGTCACCACCGCCACCGGCCCGTGCACGATGATGCTGAAGCTCGAACCGGTCACCGCCTCGCTGAAGGCGCCCCTCGGCGACCGGCCGGTGCTCGACGTGCTCACCGGCGCCCCGCTGCGCCTCACGACGGGCTGACGCCGAGCGGGCCGGGCCGACGCTCACTCACCCGAGCGGGCCGGGTCGGGCCGGCGCTCACCCGCCTCAGCGAGCCGGGCCGGCGCTCGCCCGAGGCGGGCTGGGCCGACGCCCACCCACCCGAGCGGGCCGGGTCGGCGCCCGCCTGAGCGGGCCGGGCCGGCGGCGCCTCACAGGAGCCGGGGGACCTCGGTGCTGACCGGCACCGGCAGCACCGTCGGCCCGTCGCCGGCCAGTCCGGTGGCCAGCGCGTCGCCGAGCTGGTCGGGGGTCTCCACCACCGTGGCCGCGCAACCGTAGCCCCGGGCGATGGCGGTGACGTCCAGCCCGGGCAGGTCCAGGCCGGGCACGCCGGGCGTCTGCTTGAAGTCGGCGAAGGCCTTCAGGATGGCGTACTGCTGGTTGACCGGCACCACGACGACCAGCGGCAGGCGCAGCCGCGCGGCGGTCCAGAGGGCCTGCACCGAGTAGTGGAACGAGCCGTCGCCGACGACCGCGACCACCGGGCGGCCCCGGCCGGTGTCGCGCTGCGCCAGCGCGATGCCGACCGCCGCCGGCAGGCCGTACCCGAGGCCGCCGCTGGCCATCGTGAAGTACGACCCGGGCGAGGTGCTGCGCAGCCGCCGGCGCAGCGCCGGCAGGCTGGACGGCGACTCCTGGACCAGGATCCCGTCGGCGGGCCAGTGCCGGGCCAGGGCCGCGAAGAGCGCGTCCGGGGCCAGTGGCAGCCCGTCGGGCGGCGGGGGAGGATCGGGGCGCGGCGGCGGCGCCGGCCGGTCCGCCGCCGGCAGCAGGTCCACGAGGGCGGCCAGGGCCAGCCCGGCGTCGCCGAGCAGGCTGTCGCCGACCGGGGCGCGGGCCGCCTCGTCCGGGTCGTCGGTGACGTGCAGCAGCCGGGCGCCGTCGGGCAGGTGGTCACCCGGCACGTGCGGGTAGTAGCGGAACACCGGCGCGCCGACCACCAGCACGGTGTCGTGCCCGTCCAACGACTCCGCCAGCGGCCCCATCGCGAAGGGCAGCACCCCGCGGAAGCTCGGGTGGTCCTCGGGGAAGGCGGCCCGCTCCGGGGCGGGGGCCGACCAGACGGGGGCGGCGAGCCGCTCCGCCAGCGACACGGCGGCCGGCCACCCGCCGGCCCGGTCCACGGCCGCGCCGAGCACCAGCGCGGGCGCGCGGCTCGCGGCCAGCACGGCGGCGAACTCCCGCAGCCGCGCGGGGTCCGGCGCGAACCGGGTGGCCACCGTACGCACCGGCGGGGGCGGGTCGGCGGGCTGGGCCCAGTCGTCCAGCGGCAGCGAGAGGAAGACCGGCCCGGCGGGCGGCTGCACCGCGGTCGCGTACGCCCGCATCAGCGCCGCCGGGACGTCCTGCGCGCGGACCGGCTCGTGGCTCCACTTGACGTACGGCTGGGGCAGCTCGGTGGCCCGCCGGCTGGTCAGGCGGGGTTCGAGCAGCAGCATCTCCCGGGTCTGCTGGCCGGCCGTGACGATCAGCGGGGTCCGGTTGTGCCACGCCGTGACGAGGTTGCCCATGCCGTTGCCCGTGCCGGGCGCGGTGTGCAGGTTGACGTGCGCCGGCCGGCCGGTGGCCTGCGCGTAGCCGTCGGCCATCCCGACCGCCGACGCCTCGTGCAGGGCGAGCACGTAGTGGAAGTCGTCCGGGAAGTCCCGCAGGAACGGCTCCTCGGTGGAGCCCGGGTTGCCGAAGACGGTGGTCAGGCCGAGGGCACGCAGCAGGTCGTACGTGGTGTCGCGGACCGTTGCCATCGTCCCTGAATCTATCGGGACGGCTCGGGCGACTCGGGCGTTTCCCCGCGCTCGACCGTCAGGGCAGGGTGAAGGGCAGCTTGATGCCGTCCAACGCCCGGCCGCAGTCGCAGTCGCGTTCGGCGGGCAGCGCGGCGATCGCCTCCAGCAGCAGGCCCCGCAGCCGGTCGGTGTTCTCGCCGAAGACGCGGAACACCTCCTCGTGGGTCACCGCCTCGCCGCCCTCCACGCCCGCGTCGTGGTCGGTGACCAGGGCGATCGAGGAGTAGCAGAGGGCCAGCTCGCGGGCGAGCACCGCCTCCGGGTGCCCGGTCATGTTGACCACCGCGCCGCCCATCGAGGCGTACCAGCGCGACTCCGCGCGGGTGGAGAAGCGCGGGCCCTCGACCACCACCACCGTGCCGCCGTCGACCGCCGGGACGTCGCGCCGGGCCGCCGCCGCGAGCAGCGTGCGCCGGCCGGCCGGGCAGTACGGGTCGGCGAACGAGACGTGCACGGCGCCCCGGTCGTAGTAGGTCTGCGCCCGTCCGCTGGTGCGGTCGACGAGCTGGTCCGGCACCACGAACGTGCCCGGCCCGAGTTCCGGCCGCAGCCCGCCCACCGCGCACGGGGCGAGCACCTGGCGTACGCCGAGGGAGCGCAGCGCCCAGAGGTTGGCCCGGTAGGGGATCAGGTGCGGCGGGTGGCGGTGGTCGCGGCCGTGGCGGGGCAGGAAGGCCACCCGCCGGCCGGCCACCTCCGCCACGGTGACGGCGTCGGACGGCGGTCCGTACGGCGTGTCCACCTCGTGCTCGGTCGCCCCGTCGAGCAGTGCGTAGAGCCCCGAGCCCCCGATCACCGCGACTTCCGCCGTGACACCCATCGGTCCTCCCTCATGTCTGTCGATCACCCGACCGTCAGACCTTAGCCACCGTCCCGGGGGCAGGCTATGGTGCCAGACATGGCGTTGACGGCACGGACGGCACCGGTGCCCCCGGGCGTCCCGGTGCGGTCGGTCTGACGGGGTGTCCGGCATGCAGGGAGAGGGGCAGGCGATCGGCGGGCGGGCTACGGGGTCGATGACCGGGCGGCTGCTGGTCGCGACGCCGGCGCTCAAGGACCCGAACTTCGACCGTACGGTCGTGCTGCTGGTCGCGCACGAGCCCGGCGGCGCCCTCGGCGTGGTGCTCAACCGCGCCACCGAGGTGCCGGTCGCCGACGTGCTCGGCGACTGGAGCGACCTGGCCCGGCACCCGGCCGTGCTCTTCGAGGGCGGGCCGGTGCAGCCCGACTCGGCGATCTGCCTGGCCCGGCTGCGCCACCCGGTGCAGCGGCTCAAGGGCTTCCACCAGGTCTCCGGCGCGGTCGGCACGCTCGACCTGTCGGTCGACCCGGAACGGCTCCGGGAGGGCATCGGCGGCATCAGGGTCTTCGCCGGCTACTCCGGCTGGGGCTCCGGCCAGCTGGAGCAGGAGATCGAGGACGGCTCCTGGTTCGTGTTCGACGCGCTGCCCGGCGACGCCTTCGTCGACCGGCCGGACGACCTGTGGCCGATGGTGCTGCGCCGGCAGGGCGGCATGATGGCGGCGGTCGCCCACTTCCCGCCGGACGTGGCGCTCAACTGAGCCGTGGACGCGGCGCTCGACCGGGCCGCCGGTGGGTGGGGACCCCGCGAGATGACCATGCGGCGGGGGCTGTGTATAGTTCTCTCGTGCCCGGGCGACCGGGACGAGGCAAGGGGCCGTGGCGCAGCTGGTAGCGCACCACACTGGCAGTGTGGGGGTCAGGGGTTCGAGTCCCCTCGGCTCCACCCTTGAGGCAACGGGTCAGCGGCCCGGTCGAGTTCGTCGACCGGGCCGCTGATTCGTTTCCCGGGCCGTGCCCGTTCCCGCGCGGCAGCGCCGCCCTGACGCCGTGCGGCCCGTTTCCGCGCGGCGGCGTCGCCCCGGCAACGTCGCCCCGCCGCACGCCGCCCCGGCGGCCCGCCCGGCGGCGGGCCGCCCGCGGCTCAGCCGAGGTGCCGCTCGATCTCGGCCAGCTCGTCGGCGGTGAAGTCGAGGTTGTCCAGCGCGGCGATGTTCGCCTCCAGCTGCGGCACGCTGCTCGCCCCGATGATCAGGCTCGTCATCCGCGGGTCGCGCAGCGCCCAGGCGAGCGCGAGCTGGGCCAGCGACTGGCCGCGTCCCGCCGCGACCGCGCCGAGCGCCCGGACGGTCGCCATCCGCCGCTCGTCCAGGTCGCTCTCGTCGAGGAAGACGCTGGTGCGCACCCGGGAGTCCGCGGGGACGCCGCCCAGGTAGCGGTCGGTGAGCAGGCCCTGGGCGAGCGGGCTGTAGGCGATGCAGCCGGCGCCGACCCGCTCCAGCGTGTCCAGCAGGCCGTCGGCCTCGGTCCAGCGGTTGAGCATCGAGTACGACGGCTGGTTGATCAGCAGCGGGGTGCCCAGGTCGCGCAGGATCGCGGCGGCCCGCTCGGTCTGCGCGGAGTCGTAGTTGGAGATGCCGACGTACAGCGCCTTGCCGGAGCGGACGACGGCGTCGAGGGCGCCCATCGTCTCCTCCAGTGGAGTGTCCGGGTCGAAGCGGTGCGAGTAGAAGATGTCGACGTAGTCCAGCCCGAGGCGGCGCAGCGACTGGTCCAGGGAGGCGACCAGGTACTTGCGGGAGCCCCACTCGCCGTACGGGCCGGGCCACATCAGGTGGCCGGCCTTGCTGGAGACGACCAGCTCGTCCCGGTACGCCTTCAGGTCGGTGGCGAGCATCCGGCCGAAGTTCTCCTCGGCGGCGCCGGGCGGCGGGCCGTAGTTGTTGGCCAGGTCGAAGTGGGTCACGCCGAGGTCGAAGGCGCGGCGGACGATGTCCCGCTGCCGCTCGTACGGGCGGTCCGGGCCGAAGTTGTGCCACAGCCCGAGCGAGATCGCGGGCAGCCGCAGGCCGCTGCGCCCGCTGCGCCGGTAGGTCATCTGGTCGTAGCGCTCGTCCGCGGCGAGGTAGGTCACGACCGAGACCATATCCCCGCCGGTCCACGCCGGTGCCGACCGTGGCGAAGAGGACTGGCGCGGCGGACGTCGGGGTAGTTTCGGGACCATGCGTCTCGTCCCGGTCGACACCCCGAAGCCCCTGTCCAAGATCGGCCTCGGCACCTGGCAGTTCGGATCCCGGGAGTGGGGCTACGGCCCCGGGTACGAGCGCCGCGCGGCCGACATCGTCCGGCGGGCCGTCGACCTCGGCATCACCGTCTTCGACACCGCCGAGCTGTACGGCTTCGGCCGCAGCGAGCGGATCCTCGGCGAGGCGCTCGGCGACGACCGGCACAAGGTCGTGCTCGCCACCAAGATCTTCCCGGTGCTGCCGGTGGCCCCGGTGGTGCAGCAGCGGGCGGTCGCCTCCGCCGCCCGGCTCGGCGTCGGCCACCTCGACCTCTACCAGGTGCACCAGGCCAACCCCCTGGTCGCCGACCACACCACCATGCGGGGCATGCGGGCGTTGCAGGACGTCGGGCTGGTCGGCGAGGTCGGGGTCAGCAACTACGGCCTGCGCCGCTGGCAGGTCGCCGAGGCCGCGCTCGGCCGGCGGGTGCTGAGCAACCAGGTCCGCTACAGCATGATCGACCGGGGGCCCGAGCACGACCTGCTGCCGTACGCGAAGCAGGCCGGCCGGGTGGTCATCGCGTACAGCCCGCTGGCGCAGGGCTTCCTGTCCGGCCGCTACGACGCGAAGAACCCGCCGAGCGGGGCGGTGCGCCGGGCCAACCCGTACTTCCTGCCGGAGAACCTGGAGCGCGGCGCGACGCTGATCGACACGATGCGGCAGGTGGCCGACGCGCACGACGCCACCCCCAGCCAGATCGCCCTGGCCTACCTGCTGCGCCACCCGAACGTGCTGGCCATCCCGGGCGCCTCCGGGGTGGAGCAGGTGGAGCGCAACGCGGCGGCGGCCGACATCGACCTGGCCGACGACGAGTACGCCGCGCTGGCCCGCGCCGCCAGGGAGTTCCGCCCGATCACGGGCCTGGCGGCGGCGCCCCGCCTGCTGCGGGCCAGAGCCGGCCGGTGAGCCCGACGCGCCACCCGCCACCCCGCCACGCGAGCTGACCTCCCGCCTACCGCCCACCCGCCACCCGCCACCCGCCACCCGAGCTGACCTCCCGCCTCCCGGCACCCGCCACCCGAGCTGACCTCCTGCCTACCGGCACCCGCCATGCGAGCCGGGCCGCCGGCTGCTCCGCGTGAGCCGGACCGTCGCCGGTGCCGCCGATCTCCCCGACGCGGGGGAGTCGGACCCGGGCGGGGCGGCGGGACAATGGGCGGGTGAGAGCCCGCACGGTCCTCGGCCCCCTCGTTGCCGGCAGCACCTGGCGGCGCGGGGTTTTCCTGCTGCTCGGCGGGGTGCTCGTGCTGCCGTACGTGCTGCTGGTGGTGGCCTTCGCGCAGATGCTGACCCGGTCCGACGTCCCCCGGCCACTGGTGTTGGGGCTGCTCCTCGTCGCGGCGACGATCGCGGCGGTCCCGGTCTTCCTCGACGGGCCCCGGGCGCTGGAGATCGCCGCCGCGCGGGCCCTGCTCGGCGTCGACCTGCCGGACCCGGCGCCCGGGCACGCCGCCGACCGGGAGACCCGGCTGCGCTCCGCGCTGTGGATCGGGCTGCACCTGGTCAGCGGCGGGCTGGTGGTGGCCGCGCTGTTCAGCGCGGTGCCGATGGCGCTGGCCTTCATCGGGCAGCAGTTCGGCCTCGACACCGGGATGACCACCGGGGACCGGTTCGGGCCGTTCGACGGGCGGGACAGCGGCTGGCTGACGCTCATCGGGGTCGTCGTGCTGGTGGCGCTCGGCTACGCCGTCGCCGGGCTGGGCGCGCTGGCCGTCTCGATGGCCCCGGTGCTGCTCGGCCCGGCGCAGGCGGAACGGATCGCCGCCCTGGAGGCCCGGGCCGCCCGGCTCGCCGAACGCAACCGGCTGGCCCGGGAGCTGCACGACTCGGTGGGGCACGCGCTGACGGTGGCCACCCTCCAGGCGGGGGCGGCCCGCGAGCTGCTCGACCGGGACCCGGAGTTCGCCCGGCGCGCGCTGGCCGCGATCGAGGACGCGGGGCGTACCGCGATGGACGACCTGGACCACGTGCTCGGGCTGCTGCGCGAGCCCGACGGCGGGCGGGCCGCGCCGGCGCCGCAGCGTACGCTCGCCGACCTGGACCGGCTGGTGGCCGACACCCGCGCGGCCGGCCTGTCCGTCGACGCCCGCTGCGACGGCGACCCCGCCGGTCTGCCGGCGGCGGTCTCCCGGGAGGGCTACCGGATCGTGCAGGAGGGGTTGACCAACGCGGCCCGGTACGGTCGGGGGCCGGTCACGCTGCGCCTCGGGGTGCGGGCCGACGCGCTGGAGCTGGAGCTGGACAACGCGGTGGCCCGGCGCCGTCGCGCCGACCCCGGCCGGGGCGGTCGGGGCCTGGACGGGATGCGGGAGCGGGTGCTGCTGCTCGGCGGCCGGCTCAGCGTCGGCCCGGACGGCGACCGCTGGCGGATCCGGGTGACGCTGCCGTTCGAGGGGACCAGATGACCGAGGCGACCGGGAACACGACACCGACCGGCGTGCTGATCGTCGACGACGACGAACTGATCCGGGTGGGGTTGCGGGCGATCCTCGACGCCCAACCCGACCTGCGGGTGCTCGGCGAGGCCACCGACGGCGCGGAGGTGCCGCCGCTGGTCGCCCGGCTGCGCCCCCGGGTGGTGCTGATGGACGTGCGGATGCCGGACATCGACGGCATCCAGGCCACCCGGCGGCTGCTCGCCACCTCCGCCGACCCGCCCCGGGTGCTGGTGGTGACCACGTTCGAGAACGACGAGTACGTCTACGACGCGCTGCGCGCCGGGGCCAGCGGGTTCCTGCTCAAGCGGGCCCGCCCGGCCGAGGTGGTGGAGGCGGTCCGGGTGGTGGCCCGGGGCGAGTCGCTGCTGTTTCCCGCCGCCATCCGCCGCCTCGCCGGGGCGTACGGGGGGCGGGGCGCCGACCGGCTGGCGGCCGCCCGGCTCACCGAACGGGAGGCCGAGGTGCTGCGGCTGATGACCACCGGCCTGTCCAACCCGGAGATCGCCGCGCACCTGGTGGTCGGGGTGGAGACGGTGAAGACCCACGTCGGCAACGTGCTGGCCAAGCTCGGCGTGCGCGACCGCACCCAGGCGGTGATCGCCGCGTACGAGTCGGGGTTCGTCACCCCGGGCTGAGGCGGGACGGGTCCGGCGTGCCCGGATCCGGTCGCAGGCGCAGGTAGGCGTCGAGGCGGGCGGCGGCGGTGAGCATGGCGCGGCCCCGCTGGGCGAGCCGTCGCCGCCAGTCGGCGAGCGAGTCGGCGAGCTTGCCGGCGCTGCCCGCGTCGTGCAGGTGCGCCAGCACGGTGGCGATGTGGCGCAGCGGGTAGCCGCCGCGCCGCAGCAGGTGCGTGAGCTCGGCGTCGCGTACGTCGTCGGCCCGGTAGACGCGGTGGCGGGTGGTGCGGTCGCGCTGCGGCGAGAGGATGCCGGCGCGTTCCCACTTGCGCAGGGCCGCCGCCGTGACACCGAGCCGGCGGGCGACGGCCCCGACCGGGAGCGGCCGGTCCGGGCGGTCGGCCGTCGGCGTCTCGACGAGGATGCCGATCGCGGCCTCGACGGAGTCGAGCGTCTGCCGGTCCCGGACCAGTTGGGCGTGGCCGGCGTCGATCGCCTCGAAGGCGGCGTCCAGCTCGCCACGGTGGACGGCCCACATGATCGTCCTGGCCGCCGGGTGGCCGTACGCCGGGACCAGCGCCAGGTAGGCGTCCAGGGCGGCGGCGTGCACGTCCTCGTAGACCCGGTAGCCGCTCGCGGTGCGCTGGGCGGGCGGAAGCAGCCCGGCGCGTTCGTAGTTGCGGACGGCCTGGGCGGAGATGCCGTGCACCCGTGCCAGGTCGGCCGGCCTGCTCCGCGCCGCCTTTTGAACCTTCATGACACGTATCCTGCGCTGGAATCGGGCAAAGTCTCAAAAGCAAGTTCAACGATACGGTCGAAGTCATGGATTTCGACCTGGATGCCTTCCTGCGCTCCCGTACCCACCCCGTGGAGGTCCTCGCCCTGGGCACGCCGGCGCCCGGGGAACCGGCGTTTCCGCGCCTGCGCAACCAGCTCCTCGCGCGCCTCGCCGGGCGGGGCTTCCGCTCCGTCGCGGTGGAGTGCGACCGGGCCGCCGCGCTGGCGGTCGACGCGTACGCCCGTGGCGCCGGCGGGACGCTCGACGAGGTGCTGGCCGCCGCAGCCGGCCACGGCTTCGGCGCGCTCGCCGCCGACCGGGAGCTCGTGGAGTGGCTGCGGGCGTACAACGACTCGGTGCCGCCCGACGAGCGGCTGGCGTTCCACGGCCTCGACGTGCCGCGGGCGTCGACCACCGCGCCCGAGCCGGCGGCCGGGCGGACGTCCCCGCCGGCCGGGGCGCGTGCCGCCGGGATGGCGCGGAACCTGCTGGACATCCGGTCCCGGGAGCGGCGGCGCGGTCCGACGCTGGTCTTCGGCCGCACCCGGCACCTGCGACGGCATCCCGGCCGGCGCGCGGCCGGCGCGGCCGTCGGGCCGTCCGCCGGGGCGATCGTGGCCGACGCGCTCGGCCCCCGCTACGCGCTCGTCGTCGGCAGCCTCGGCGCGAGCACCGCGCTGCGGCTGGCGGCGCCGGCCGACGACACGTTCGAGGGGGTGCTGGGCGCGGCCACCGGGCAGGGACCGGCCTTCGACGCGGGCCGCCTCGCCGGGCTGACGGGCCACGCCCGGGTGCGGACGGACGTGCCGGCCGACCAGGCCTACCTGCCGCTGGACGCCGACACGCTCGCGAACTGCGACGCCGTGTGGCACGTCGACCGGTGCCCGGCGGCGGCCGCCGCCGTCGCCGCCCGGATCCGCGAGCTGCCGGAGGTGACCGAGCAGCGGGCCGGCCCGGAGACGCCCGCGCCAGAGGCGGCCTGGGACGAACGCTTCTTCTTCGCCGGCGCGGAGCGGCGCCGCCCGTTCGCCACCATCGTCGGGCACGACTCTCCCGGCTTCGACGAGGAGTCGCGGCTGGACCGCGCCGGGGTCTACCGGCTCAACGTCGAGCTGGGCCGCGTCGCGTTCCAGGAGGAGTTCGGCTACCCGCCCGGCGACCTCGCCGACCACCGCGCCGGAATCGACTTCGCCGCGCTGGACGAGGTGGTCCCCCATCCCGTCTACGGGGCGCAGGGCTGGGCGTGCGTCGTCAACCCGGGCCCCGCCTCGGCCGCGCGGGTCGAGCACCTGCTCGCCTCGGCCCACGAGCGGGCGGTCGACCGGGAGCGGCGTCGGGCGCGACGGGGGCAGCCGGGCCTCACTCCGTAGGGGGAGCGGGTTCACCGCCGCACGGGAGGGGCCGCGGGGCCGGCCGGCCGAGGCTGAGGGCATGACGACGACCTCTCCGCCCACCCACCGGCCGGCCACGCCCCGGCCGGACCGGTTCGCCCCGCTCGCCGCCGCCTGGCTCGGCCTGTGGGGCGTGCTCGCCCTGGTCTCCACCGTCACCGGCGCCGGCTACCCGTTCGGCGCGAACGATCCCGGCGGGGGCATGAACCTGCTGCGGGGGATCCCGACCACCGTCGGGCCGCCGCTGTTCGCCGCGCTGCTGCTCGGCGCCGCCGTCGCCGCGCTCGCCATGACCGGCGCGCGGCGTCCGGGCCGCGCGCTGCGCACGCTGCTGTCGGCGTACGCCTGGGCGGTCGCCGCCCTGCTGGCCGTCGTGGTGCCCGACGTGGGGGTGCTGACCATCCTCGGGTACGCCCCGATCCTGATCGTCGGCGCGCCCTTCGGCTGGCCGCCCGTGGACTACGCGGACGTCTTCACCTGGGCGCTGTTCGCCCGGTTCGCGGCCGTGGTCGGCGGGCTGCTGCTGGCCGGGGCGGTGCTGGGCTGGCGGCGGCGCACCGCCGGCGCCTGCCCGGGGTGCGGGCGCGACGGCGTCGACCACGGCTGGACCTCGCCGGCCTCGGCCGCCCGCTGGGGCCGCTGGGCCGTCGGGGTCGCCGCCACCATCCCCGCCCTGTACGCGGTGACCCGCCTCGCCTGGGCGGTCGGCGTCCCGCTCGGCATCGACCGGGCGTTCCTCGACGAGATGCGGGACACCGGGCTGGTCTGGGCGGGCGCCGGGCTGGGCGGGTTCGCGCTGGTGGGGGCGGTCCTCACGCTCGGGCTGGCGCAGCGCTGGGGCGAGCGGTTCCCGCGCTGGACGCTCGGCCTGGCCGGGCGGGCGGTGCCGGTGAGGCTGGCCGTGGTCCCGGCCACCCTGGTCGCGGTGGCCGTCACCGCGGCGACCCTCGGACTGCTCGCCACCCCGGAATTCTGGGACTTCGGCGAGGCCAGCCTCGCCACCGCGCCGATGCTGCTGTGGCCGTTCTGGGGCGTCGCGCTGGGCGCGGCCACGTACGCGTACCACCTGCGCCGCCGGGGCGCCTGCCGGCGCTGCGGTCGCGGCTGAACCGGGCCGGCGGCGGGGTGCCCGGTCGACGGATCGGGCACCCCGCCGGCGTGAGCTAGCGTGGGTCGGGTGACTGCGCCTTCCCCGGTTACCCCGGTCCCACCGGCCGACCTGCCCGGCACGCTCGGCGCGCTGCGGGCGGCCGGCCACGCGTACCGCACGGTCAAGCAGGAACTCCGCGACAACCTCCTGGCCCGGATGCGTTCCGGCGCCGAACGCTTCCCCGGCATCGTCGGCTACGACGACACGGTGCTGCCCGAGGTCGAGCGCGCGCTGCTCGCCGGGCACGACATGGTGCTGCTCGGCGAGCGCGGGCAGGGCAAGACCCGGCTCATCCGTTCGCTGGTCGGGCTGCTCGACGAGTGGACCCCGGTGATCGCCGGCTCGGTGCTCAACGAGCATCCGCTGCACCCGCTCACCCCGGCGTCCCGGGCGCTGGTAGCCGAGGCCGGCGACGACCTGCCGGTCGCCTGGCTGCACCGCTCGATGCGGTACGGCGAGAAGCTGGCCACCCCGGACACCAGCGTCGGCGACCTGATCGGCGACGTCGACCCGATCCGGATCGCCCAGGGGCGCACCCTCGGCGACCCGGAGACCATCCACTTCGGCCTGGTGCCGCGCACCAACCGGGGCGTCTTCGCCGTCAACGAGCTGCCGGACCTGGCCGAGCGGATCCAGGTCGCGCTGCTCAACGTGCTGGAGGAGCGGGACATCCAGGTCCGCGGCTACCAGCTGCGGCTGCCGCTGGACCTGTTCCTGGTGGCCAGCGCCAACCCGGAGGACTACACCAACCGGGGCCGGATCATCACCCCGCTCAAGGACCGCTTCGGCGCCGAGGTGCGCACCCACTACCCGGCCGACCTCGACCTGGAGCTGGCCCTGATCCGGCAGGAGGCCGACCTGGTCGCCGAGGTGCCGGAGCACGTGCTGGAGGTCCTCGCCCGGTTCGCCCGGGCGGTGCGGGAGTCGCCGTCGGTGGACCCGCGCTCCGGGGTCTCCGCCCGGTTCGCGATCGCCGCCGCCGAGACGGTCGCCGCCGCCGCGCTGCGCCGCGCCGGCCTGCTCGCCGCCGCCCCCGACGGGGTACGCCCCGAGGCGCCGGTCGCCCGGGTCGGCGACGCGGTGTCGGTGACGTCGACCCTGCGCGGGAAGGTCGAGTTCGAGAGCGGCGAGGAGGGGCGGGAGGTCGAGATCCTCGGCCACCTGCTGCGGACCGCGACCGCCGAGACGTTCCGGGCCCGGCTCGCCGGGCTGGACCTGTCCGGCTTCACCGCCCTCGTCGACGGGGACGCGGTGATCGAGACCGGCGAGCTGGTCGGCTCCGCGGAGCTGCTGCGCCAGGTGGGCACCGTCCCCGGGCTGGCCAAGGCGCTGGACCGGCTGGGCCTCGGCGACGCGCCCACCCCCGAGCAGGCCGCGGCCGGCGTGGAGTTCGTGCTGGAGGGGCTGCACCTGACCCGCCGGCTCGGCAAGGACGTCACCGACTCCGGCCGGACCCGCTACGGCGGCCGGGCCTGACGATGGCCGGCAACCGGTTCCGGTACGGGCAGTGGCGGGGCGGCCCCGACCCGCTCGCGCCCCCGTACGACGTGCGGGGCGCGGTGGACGCCGTCGGCGCGGAGGTGCTGGCCGGCGGCAGCCTGCGGGAGGCGCTGCGCGACCTGCTGCGCCGGGGCCCGCAGGGGAGCGGCGGCCTCGACGACCTCGCCGCCCGGGCCCGGCGACTGCGCCGGGAGGCGCTGCGCCGGGGCGACCTGGACGGGGCGGTCACCCGGGCCCGCGCCCTGCTCGACCAGGCGCTCGCCGCCGAACGGGACGAGCTGCGCGGGCGCGGCGACGACGACGCGCGGTTCGCCGAGGCGGTGCTCGACAACCTGCCCCGCTCGACCGCCCGGGCGGTGGCGGAGCTGGCCGGCTACGAATGGGCCAGCGACGAGGCCCGCCGGGCGTACCAGCGGATCCTCGACGGGCTGCGCGACGACGTGCTGGGCCAGCGTTTCGCCGGGCTGCGCGACGCGGTGCGCGCGTCGGCGGATCCGGGCGCGCAGCGGCGGCTGGCCGAGATGATGCGGGACCTGAACGACCTGCTGGCCCGGCACGCCCGCGCCGAGGACACCACCGACGCGTTCGCCGAGTTCATGCGCCGGCACGGCGACTTCTTCCCGGAGCGGCCGGCCGACGTCGACGAGCTGGTCGACGTGCTGGCCCGCCGGTCGGCCGCCGGCGAGCGGCTGATGCGCTCGCTCTCGGACCGCCAGCGCGAGGAACTGGCCGGCCTGATGCGGCAGTCGCTCGGCGACCGGCTCGCCGGGGAGCTGGCGGCGCTGGACGCCAACCTGCGCGCGCTTCGCCCCGACCTGCACCCCGGCCGCGGCGAGCGGGTGCGCGGCGAGCGGCCGCTCGGCTACGGCGAGGCCGCGGGCGCGCTCGGCGAGATCGCCGAGCTGGACGAGCTGCTCGACCAGCTCGACCAGGAGCACCCGGGGGCCACCCTGGACGACGTCGACGTCGACGCGGTGGCCCGGACGCTGGGCCGGGACGCCGCCGACGACGTACGCCGGCTGCGGGAGCTGGAGCGGGAGCTGCGCCGGCAGGGCTGGGTGAGCCGGGACGCCGACGGGCTGACCCTGAGCCCGAAGGCGCTGCGCCGGCTCGGCGGCACGGCGCTGCGGCGGGTCTTCGCCGACCTGACGGCCGGGCCGCGCGGCCAACACGACCTGCGCTCGGCGGGCGCCGCCGGCGAGGTCAGCGGCGGCTCCCGCCCCTGGGAGTACGGCGACGAGCAGCCCCTGGACGTGGTGCGGACGCTGACCCGGGCCGTCCGCCGGGCCGGGACGGGCGTGCCGGTGCGGCTGGCCGTCGAGGACTTCGAGGTGGTGGAGACCGAGCGGCGGGCGTCGGCGGCGGTGGCGCTCTGCGTCGACCTGTCCTACTCGATGATCTCCCAGGTCCGGTGGGGCCCGATGAAGCAGACGGCGCTGGCGCTGGCGCACCTGATGGCGACCCGGTTCCCGCAGGACGCGTTGCAGATCGTCGGCTTCGGCCTGGAGGCGCTGCCGCTGACCCAGCAGGAGCTGGCCGCCGTCGAGCCGGACATGCGGCAGGGCACCAACCTCCAGCACGCGCTGCGGCTGGCCGGCCGGCACCTGCGCCGGCACCCGGACGCCGAGCCGGTGGTGCTGGTGGTGACCGACGGGGAGCCGACGGCCCACCTGGACCCGGACGACGGGGAGGCGCTGTTCCACTGGCCGCCGCTGCCGGAGACGATCGAGGCGACCGTCCGGGAGGTGGACCGGCTGACCCGCTACGGCGTCACGCTCAACCTCTTCATGCTCGGTGACGACCCGGGACTGCGCCGCTTCGTCGACGCGGTGGCCCGCCGCTCGAAGGGCCGCCTGTTCACCCCCGACCTGGAGGACCTCGGCGAGTACGTCGTCTCCGACTACCTGCGCGCCCGGGAGCCCCGCCGCCGCTGACTCCGTCGGGGCGGGCAGGCCCGGCCCGGCTCCGCCCGGGGAGGGCGCGGCCCTGTTCGGGCCGTTGCGTCCGGCGGTCCGGTCCGGTCCGGCCGGGTCGCTGGCGCGACGCGGACCGCCGCCCGGGCATGGCGCGGCCCGTCCGGGCATGGCGCGGCCCGCCCGGGCGCGGCGCGGCCCGCCCGGGCCGGCCCTGCCGGTGGCGGTCAGGGCCGCGGGGCGGCCCCGTGCAGGAGGGTGTCCAGGATGCGGGCGGCCAGCTCGTCGGGGTCGCCCGGCGACGCCGGGGCGCCGTTGATCGTCTCGCCGATCAGCGCCAGGTAGACCCGGCGCGTCCAGTCCAGGTCGACGTCCGGGCGGAGCAGCCCGGCCTGTTGTGCCCGCCGCAGCACCAGCTCGCATCCGGCGTGGACCTCCTGCTGGTCGCGCACGGTCGACGGATCGTCGCTGGGCTGGCCGAGCGCGAACGGCCACCGCGACTTGATCTCCAGGATGGTCGCGGTGGCCTGATGGAGGGCGACCAGGGGCGGCGCGGTGGCCGGCCGGGCGGCGGCCACGGCGGCGCCCATCTGCGCCCAGGCGTCCCGGGTCATGCTGGCGATCAGCGCGTCGCGGCTGGCGAAGCGCCGGTGCACCGTCGTGCGGGCGACCCCGGCCGCCTCGGCGATCTGTTCGATGGTGGCGGCCGGGTTCGCCGCCAGCAGCCGCTCGGCGGCCTCCATGATCGTGCGGATGCTGCGTTCGGCGTCCGCACGCAGGCGCCGCTGGCCCTCTGCCATCCCGTCTCCCTTCCGCTGATGACGTAAACAATACGCCACGACCTGAATCGGAGAATATCTGCGACACCGTGTTGCAGTTTCTGAGGCTAGCCGCTACGGTTTGACGCATGACTGATGTTGCTCTCATCACCGGGGCCTCCGCCGGCATCGGCGCCGAATTCGCCCGACAGCTCGCCGCGCAGGGGCGGAACCTGGCCCTGGTCGCCCGGTCGGTCGACCGGATGGACGAACTCGCCACGACCCTCCGGCAGGCCCACGGCGTGCGGGTCGAGGTGATCGGGCAGGACCTCGCCGCACCCGACGCCACCGCCCGCGTCGTCGCCGAGCTGGGCGCCCGCGGCCTGGACGTGGATCTTTTGGTCAACAACGCGGGCTTCGGCACCTGCGGCCGGTTCGAGGAGATCCCCGGCGACCGCGACCACGACCAGCTCATGGTCAACGTGGTCGCGTTGACGGACCTGACCCACGCGCTCGTGCCGGCCATGCTGGCCCGCGGCGGCGGTGGGGTGATCAACGTCGCGTCCACCGCCGGCTTCCAGCCCGCCGCGTACTTCGCGGTCTACAGCGCGGCCAAGTCGTTCGTGCTCAACTTCAGCCTGGCCCTCTGGAGCGAGTACCGGGACCGGGGCGTCAACGTGCTGGCGCTCTGCCCGGGCCCCGTCGAGACCGGGTTCTTCGACACGATCGGCACCCGCCGGGCCGCCATCGGCGGGCGGATGGAGACGCCGCAGCGGGTGGTGGCCCGGGCGCTGCGATCGCTGGCCCGCAACCAGGGCTACGTGGTGGCCGGCCGGGGGACCTTCGTCGGCGCGCACCTGCAGCCGCGCCGACCCCGCAAGCTGCTGGCCCTGGTGAGCCGCGCGGTCACCCGGGGCGTGCTGCCGGCCTGACCGCCGCCCCCGCCCGGCCTGACCGCCGCCCCCGCCCGGCGTGGCCGCTGCACCTGCCCGGCGTGGCCGCTGCACCTGCCCGGCGTGAGCCCCGCCCCCGCCCGGCCGGACCGTCGCACCTGCCCGGTTCGGCCCGCCGGGCGCCGGATCGGGGCTAGCCTGGGCCGGTGGAGGTGGACAGGCTGCGGCGGGCGTACGAGGAGGTGCTCGCGGAGGTCGACGCGGGCGGGTTCGGGCCACCGCCGGCCGGTCAGCTCAGCGCCGAGCAGATCGTCGCCCACCTGGCCGCCAACGACGAGCTGATGACCGAGGCGACCGAGGCGGTCATCGCGGGCTCGCCGTTCGCGTACTACGACCTGGAGACCATCCACCGTCCACAGGTGGACGCGCTGGTCGCCGAGTGCGGCGGGCTGGACGGGCTGGCCACCCTGCTGCGGGCCACCAGCCAGAAGCTCTGCGCGCTGACCGAGCGGCTCGGCCCGGCGGCGCAGACCCCGGTGGAGACGCACCTGCGCGAGGGCTTCGACCTGGTCGTCGACGACACCCTGCCCTGGGGGCGCACGCTGGACCTGCACACCCGCGTGCACCTGCCGAAGCACCTGGCCCAGCTCCGGATGCTCCGCGCCACCTGACCCACCCCGGTCCGCCATGTCGCCGTGGGCGGCCAGGCGGCCGGAGCGCCGGCGGACACGATCCGGCCGCCGTCGTGCCCGGGCCCGCGCCACCGCCCCGGCGGAGCGCGCCGGAGTGGGGCACAACGCCCGGCCGCGGGCGCGGGGTGGCGCGGGCGGGCGGGGTCAGTCGACGACCCGGACGTCCTTCCAGAAGGCGACCCGGTCGCGGACCAGCTCCGCCTCCGGCTTCGGGTCGGGGTAGTACCAGACGGCGTCGGGGCTGGTCCGCCCGTCGTGGGCGAGGGTGTAGTAGGAGGCGGTGCCCTTCCACGGGCAGACGGTGTGCGTGTCGGAGTCGCGGATCAGGTCGTCGCGCAGGGCGGCACGGGGGAAGTAGTGGTTCCCCTCCACCAGCACGGTGTCGTCGCTCTCGGCCACCACCACGTCGTTCCACACAGCTTTCGGCATGCCCTCCACGCTATGCCGACGGCGACCCCACGACCACCGGCTGCGGCAGGTTCGCCGACCACCGGTCCGGCATGGTCGCGCGCCCGGCCGCCGCCCCGGGTGGCCGGGCGCGGCGATCCTCGATGCCAAACGGCCACCGTGGACATCCCACGCCGTCGACCGACTGCGGCGTACAGTGATCGCATGTGTGCGGTGCGTGTGGATCATCACTCGGTCGACCACGACGGCGCGGTGGCCCGGCTGCGCCGGTCCTACGCGGCGGTGCCCGCGGGCGAGCCGGTCCGCCTGGCCAAGCGCACCTCCAACCTGTTCCGCCCGAGGAACGCCCCTCGGGCGCCGGGGCTCGACGTCGGCGGCCTCACCGGCGTGCTCGACGTGGACCCGGTCGCCCGCACCGCCGACGTGCAGGGCATGTGCACCTACGAGGACCTGGTCGACGCGACCCTGCCGCACGGGCTGATGCCCCTGGTGGTGCCGCAGTTGCGCACCATCACCCTCGGCGGCGCGGTCACCGGGCTGGGCATCGAGTCGACGTCGTTCCGCAACGGGCTGCCGCACGAGTCGGTGCTGGAGATGGACGTGCTCACCGGCGCGGGCGAGGTCGTCACCGCCCGGCCGGAGGGGGAGCACGCCGACCTCTTCGCGGCCTTCCCCAACTCGCTGGGCAGCCTCGGCTACGCCACCCGGCTGCGCATCGAACTGGCGCCGGTACGCCGCTTCGTGGCCCTGCGCAACGTCCGGTTCACCCGGCTGGAGGCGCTGACCGACGCGGTCGCCGAGGTCACCGCGACGCGTTCGTGGGCGGGCGAGGGCGTGGACGCGATGGACGGGGTGATGTTCAGCCCCGGCGAGGCCTACCTGACCCTCGGCACGTTCACCGACGACGTCCCGGGGGCCAGCGACTACACCGGCCAGGAGATCTACTACCGGTCGCTGCGCCGGCGCACGCGCGACGCCCTGACCACGTACGACTATCTCTGGCGCTGGGACACCGACTGGTTCTGGTGCTCGGCGGCGTTCGGCGTGCAGCACCCGGTGGTGCGGCGGATCTGGCCGGCGCGGTGGCGGCGCAGCGACGTCTACCACCGGCTGGTGCGGCTGGAGCACCGGCACGGCGTGGCCGCCCGGATCGACCGCCTGCGCGGGCAGCCGGCGCGCGAGCGGGTGGTGCAGGACGTGGAGATCCCGCTGGACCGCACGGCGGAGTTTCTGCGCTGGTTCGCCCGGGCCGTGGGGATGACCCCGGTCTGGCTCTGCCCCCTGCGGCTGCGCGAGCCGTCCGGCCCGGGGTCGGCCCGGGCCTGGCCGCTGTATCCGCTCCGGCCGGGGCAGGACTACGTGAACATCGGCTTCTGGGGGAGCGTGCCGATCGTCGGGGGCGCCGCCGACGGCGACGTCAACCGGATGATCGAGCGAAGGGTGTCGGAGGCGGGCGGGCACAAGTCGCTCTACTCCGACGCGTACTACGACCGGGAATCCTTCGACCGGCTCTACGGCGGCGCCACCTGGCGTCGGGTGAAGGACCGCTACGACCCGGACCACCGACTCACCGGACTGTACGAGAAGGCGGTAGCACGACAATGAGCCTGACCGATCGAGACCAGGGGGCGGCGAGCGCTCCCGCCGGCCCGCCGGCGGGGGGCCGGCGCCCGGGTCCGACCGTGGCGGACGTCGTCCGCGCGTTGACCACGGGGGACCTGCCGGTGCGGGTCACCGGGTACGACGGCAGCGCGGTGGGCCCGGCCGACGCCGGGATCACCCTGTCGATCCGTTCCGAGCGGGGCCTGACCTACCTGCTCACCGCCCCGGGCGACCTGGGCATGGCCCGGGCCTACGTCAGCGGCGACCTGGCGTTGCAGGGCGTGCACCCGGGCGACCCGTACGAGGCGTTGCGCGTGCTCAAGGACGAGCTGCGGCTGCGTACGCCCCCGCTGGCCGAGGCGCTGGCCCTGGTGCGCGGGCTGGGCTGGGAGCGGCTGATGCCGCCGCCGCCCCCGCCGCAGGAGGCGCAGCCGCGCTGGAGGCGGCTGGTGAACGGGCTGCGGCACTCCCGGTCGCGGGACAGCACGGCGATCTCCCACCACTACGACGTCTCGAACGCCTTCTACGAGAAGGTGCTCGGCCCGTCGATGACGTACACCTGCGCGCTCTACCGCTCGCCCGACGACTCGCTGGAGCAGGCCCAGGCGGCCAAGTACGACCTGGTGGCGCAGAAGCTGGGCCTGAAGGCCGGGATGCGGCTGCTCGACGTGGGCTGCGGGTGGGGCGGCATGGTGCGGCACGCGGCCCGGGAGTACGGCGTGCGGGCGCTCGGGGTGACCCTGTCCCGGGCGCAGGCGGAGTGGGCGCGGGCGGCGATCGAGCGGGAGGGGCTGGCCGGCCTGGCGGAGGTGCGCCACCTCGACTACCGGGACGCGCCCCGCGAGCAGTTCGACGCGGTCTCCTCGATCGGGCTGACCGAGCACATCGGGGTGCGCAACTACCCGGCCTACTTCGGCGCGCTGCGGGATCGGCTGCGCCCGGACGGCCGGCTGCTCAACCACTGCATCACCCGGGCCGACAACCACGCGCCGCACCGCTCGGGCGCGTTCATCGACCGCTACGTCTTCCCCGACGGCGAGCTGGCCGGCCCCGGCCGGCTAATCAGCGAGATTCACGACGTCGGGCTGGAGGTGCACCACGAGGAGAACCTGCGCCTGCACTACGCGCTGACGCTGGCCGCCTGGTGCCGCAACCTGGCGGCGCACTGGGACGCCTGCGTCGGCGAGGTGGGGCCGGGCACCGCGCGGGTGTGGGGCCTCTACATGGCGGGTTCCCGGCTGGCGTTCGAGCGCAACGGGATCCAGTTGCACCAGGTGCTGGCCACCCGCAACGGCCCGGAGGGGGCGACGAGCTACCCGCTGCGCCCCGACTGGCTGCCCTGATCCGCCGCGACAGCCGCGCCGTGCCCCGGCGCGGCTGTCGTCGGGGCTATTGACAAACAAATTTTTTACGTACAAACTGATTTTGCCATGAGAGATGTCCTGTACCTGGAGCAGATGGAGCAGGCCGAGGCCCTGCTCAAGCCGCAGCGCGTCGAGGTGCTGCGGCAACTGGCCGAGCCGCGCACCTGCACCGAGGTCGCCGCCCGGCTGGAGCAGACGCCGCAGCGCGTCTACTACCACGTCAAGCAGCTCGTCGCGGCCGGGCTGGTCGAGCAGGTCAGCGAGCGCAAGGTCCGGGGCATCACGGAGGGCATCTACCAGGCCGCCGCCCGGTCCTACTGGCTCTCGCCCCGGCTGGTCGGCCGGATCGGCCTGCGCCGGGCCCGCGACGAGCTGAGCCTCGGCTACCTGCTCGACCTGATGGAGGAGGTCCAGGCCGACATCGCCGGGCTGGACCGCGCCGCCCCCGAGCTCCCCTCGATCGGGGTGGCCGGCGAGATCCGGGTGCCGGCCGAGCAGCGCCAGCAGTTCCTGCACGACCTGCAGAGCACTCTGCAGGACCTGTTCACCCGCTACGGGGGCGCCGAGGGCGACGCCTTCAAGCTCGCCGTGGCCTGCTATCCGAAGGGGAAAGACCGTGACTGAACCGATGAAGCTGCCCGCCCGCCTCGCCGCGCCGGTCGAGACCGTCCGCCGCGCCCTGACCGACCCGGCCGAGCTGCGCGTCTGGCTCGCCGAGCACGCCGAGGTCGAGCTGCCGCACCGGTACGAGTTCTGGGGCCGCCACACCCCCGAGGGCGACGCCCCGCACCAGCGGCTGCTGCACGTCGACGACGACACGCTGCGCTTCGCCTGGCTGCTCGACGGGGTCGAGACCACCACCGAGTTCGCCCTGTGCGCGGAGGGCCCCGACGCGACCGTGCTGACCCTGACGCAGAGCCACTTCGACTTCGCCGAGGCGATGAGCGGCAGCAGCATCCGGGGCGTGCTCCAGACCTACTGGAGCCTGTCGATCGCCAACCTGGCCGCCCACCTGGAGGGCCAGCCGCTGCTGCCGAAGGTCGACTTCACCTCCGCCGAGATGCGCGGCGAGATGCTGATCGACGCGCCGATGGCGAGGGTGTTCGAGTCGCTGACCGACTCCGAGCAGGCCACCGCCTGGTTCGGCTACCCGATCGGCATCGAGCCCTGGGTCGGCGGGCGCTACGCCATGGGCGGTCTCGAGTCCGGCTTCGCCGCCAAGATCGTGGACCTGGAGCCCGGCCGGAAGCTGTCGGTGGACTGGGGGCCGACGGGCGTCAGCACCTGGGAGCTGGCCGAGTCGCAGGGGAAGACGAAGCTGACCTTCGTGCAGTCCGGCTTCGACGAGCAGAACCCGCCGTACGGGGCCTGGGCCGGGGCGGTCTCCGGGCTGGCGGAGCTGCGCCGCTACCACGAGATGAAGGACTGGCAGCCGATCTGGCTCCCGTCGGAGGTGCCCGGCCTGGAGCCGCAGGCCACGCCCGCGACGAGCTGACCGTCGCGTACGCGGCGCCCGGCCCTCGGCGACGGGGGCCGGGCGCCACCGTTCCCGACCGGGCCCGTCCGAGCCGCGCATGATCCTCTACAGTCGACGGGTCTCGGCGGCTGGTCGCCGAGCTGCCGGCGGTAAGCCGGTCGGCGGACTGCGGCGGGGAGGCGCGGGCGGCGATGAGGATCGGCATCAACACGTGGGCGTGGGTCGCGCCGCTGACCGACGACGCGCTGACCCGGCTCGCCCCACGGATCAGGGCGTGGGGCTTCGACGCCGTCGAGCTGCCCGTCCAGGCGCCCGGCGAATGGGACCCGGCATCGGCCGGTGACCTGCTCGCCGGGCTGGGGCTGGCCCCCGCGATCTGCGCCGGCCTGCTGCCCGGGCACGACCTGCTCGCCGACGACCGCGACGTGGCGCGGCGTACGGCCGACTTCGTGCGGCACTGCGTGACGGTGGCGGGCCGGGTGGGCGCCGCCGTGGTCGCGGGCCCGCTCTACGCCCCGGCCGGGCGCACCTGGCTGCTCGACGCGGGCGCGCGCCGCGCCACCGTCGCCCGCCTCCGCGACCGGCTCCGCCCGCTGGCCGACGAGGCCGCCGAGCGGGGCGTGACGATCGCCCTGGAGCCGCTCAACCGCTTCGAGACCAGCCTGGTCAACACCGTCGAGCAGGCGCTGGAGGCGGTCGACGGGATCGTCGGGCTGGGCCTCGCGCTGGACACGTTCCACATGAACATCGAGGAACGCGACCTGCCGGCCGCCATCCGGGCGGCCGGTGACCGCCTGGCGCACGTGCAGGTCTGCGGCAACGACCGGGGCGCGCCGGGCGGGGACCACCTCGACTGGCCGGCGATGTTCGCCGCCCTGGCCGACATCGGCTACGCCGGCCAGGTGAGCATCGAGTCGTTCACCGCGCCGGCCCTGGCCGTGCCGATGTCGGTGTGGCGGCCGCTCGCCACCGGCCCCGACGCCCTCGCCGTCGAGGGGCTGGCCTTCCTGCGGGAACTGTCGGCCGCCCCCGCCGGGAATTTCCGATCCTGACGCCGGCCGGGGGGTGATTGCGGGGCCCGCAGTGGGTACTGCCGGGCGATGTTCTTCATCTTCGGGCTCCGCACCAAGGTCAGCCAGTCGGGCGTGGTGCAGCAGGTCTGCCGCAACTGTCACAACCACGCCGCGCAGGTCGTCACCCGGCGGTCGACGAAGTTCAGCCTCTTCTTCGTCCCGATCATCCCGATCCGCACCCGCTACGTGCAGCAGTGCACCTTCTGCGGCGCCCAGTACGACATCTCCCGCTCCGAGGCCGAGCGCCTCCCGGTCGGCTGAGCGACCGGTGGCGCGCTTCCTCTGCTGGTTGATCGGCCGGCAGCCGGCAGTTCCCGTCCCGGCGCCCGTGCACACGGTCTCCCGGCCGCCGTGCACCCCGGGCCGCCGGCGTCGCCGCCGCGACCGCCGGCCGCTGGCCGGCACCGCCCTGCCCCGCTCGCCGTGGAACCGCTCCGCCGAGCGGTGACCGCACTGTGACCTCCGCCGATCTGGCGGGGGTGCGGGGCCGTGTGACCATGTGACGGTGTCGTATCCCCCTCATCCGCCGTTCCCGCCGGTGCCCGGCGCGGTGACGCCACTGGTCTACCCCCACCCGATCGCACCCCCGCCGGGGTACGCGGTGCTCGCCGTATCGGTGAACCGCGGCCCGTACATCGTGCCCGCCCCCGCCACCAGCAAGCTCAAGATCGACGGCCAGACGGTGCCGATCCCCGGCGAGGGCACCTGGTACATGGTGGTCGCGCCCGGGCAGCACGACGTCCGCTACACCGACTTCATGGGCGTCCCGCTGATCACCACCTCGCTGGTCGTCCAGCCCGGGGCGGCGCACCACCTGTCGTTCCGCTTCGGCGGGTGGCGCAACCGCGTCCACGACGGGCACGGCACCGACGTGACGAGGTTCGGGCTCTGGTCCAACTACAGCATCATGCTGGTCGTCCTCGCCGTCCTCGGGCTGGTCTGCTGCGGTGGCTTCGGAGTCCTGTTCGGCTCGTCCTGACGCCGGTCCCGCGCGGCCCGTGGTCGGCGCGACGGACTTCGCCGAGCGCCGACCGGCCGGGGCGGCGCCCGGCAACCGTCGTGGGGACCGCCTATCGTGGCGGATCGTGACGAGCACCGAGGAGCGACTGGCCGCGATCCGTGGTGGCGTACCGCCCAGGCGGCACAACGCCCGCACCATCGCCGCCCTGACCGGCAACCCGGGCTGCACCCGGCGGGCCGTGCTGGACGGCGCGGGGGTGGACAAGCCGAAGCTGGCCGAGCGGATCGGCTTCCCCGCCCGGTTCGGGCAGTCCCGCTTCGCCATCACCCGGGGCAACGCGTTCGAGGCGCAGGTCAAGGCCGACGGCGGGGCCGAGCTGCTGCGGCTGGTCGCCGAGCGGCTGGGCGTACCGGTGCCGGCGGCGGCGAGCTGGACGGACCTCGGCGACGGCGTCGACGACGACATGGCCGCCCGCCAGCGGCGCTCCGCCGAGCTGCTGGCCGGCGCCGCGCCGGGCGCCGGGACGGACGCCGCCGCCCTGTTCGACCACCCGCTGCTCGGCCTCGACGTCGCCGGCCGCCGGGTGCACCTGGAGCCGGACCTGGTCGCCGCGCGGCTCGCCGGCCGGTTCCACGTGGTGGAGGTCAAGTCGTTCCCGGTCGTCGACGGCCAGGCCGACCCGGCCAAGGTGTCCGCCGCCGCGATCCAGTCCGCCGTCTACGTGCTGGCCCTGCGCGAGCTGCTCGCCGCCGCCGGCCACGACCCGGAACTGGTCTCGCACGACGTGGTGCTGGTCTGCCCCCGGGACTTCGCCAACCAGCCCCTGGCCAGCCTGGTCGACGTGCGCAAGCAACTGCTGGTGCTGCGCCGCCAGCTGGCCCGGATGGCGCGGCTCGACGCGCTGCTGGCCGCCGTGCCCGAGGACTTCACGGCCGACGTGGCCGCCGAGCCGGCGACGCTGCTCGCCGCGCTGTCGCGGGTGGAGGCCCGCTACGCGCCGGAGTGCCTGGCCGCGTGCGAGCTGGCGTACTTCTGCCGGCACGAGGCGCGCGGCCACACCGGGGCGCTGGGCCGGCCGGTCCGGGAGGCGCTGGGCGGGATCGCGGCCGTCGACGAGGCGCTCGCGCTGGCCGCCGGCGAGCGCACCCCGGCCCCGGAGCAGGAGCAGGCCGCCGCGCTGCTGCGGGCCGCCGCCCGGCTGCGCGCCGACGCCCTCGCCGGGGCATCCGCGTGAGTACGCTCCGCGCGCTCGCCCGGGCCCAGGCGCTCGCCGCCGGGGCGGCCCAGCCGGTGGCGACCGTCCGGCACCTGCACCTGGCCGAGCGCCCGCTGGTGCTGGTGCCGCTGGCGATGGCCGGCGAGGCGAACGCCCCGCTGGCGGCGCTGGTCGGCGACGCCCCGGACGCGGCGCGGCTGCTGATCGTGCCGCAGCCCCGCAACCGCGACCAGCGGTTCGCCTTCGCCGCGGAGCTGGCCGCCGTCGTGCTGCCCTACCTCGACGGGTTCCGGGGCGTCGCCGAGGCGGTGCCCGTCGACCGGGGCAGGGACGTGCGGTACCGCTACGTCGACGCCCCGCAGCTGCTGGTGCCGAACCCGGCCGGGGTGACCTTCCTGCGCCTGCTCGGCCGCTCCACCCGCTTCCGTCGCCCCGACGGCGAGCACCCGGTGCACCCGTCGGTGCCGGTGCTCGGGCGCTGGCTGACCTTCTTCGCCGAGCGGGCCGAGCACCCGGGCTCGTCGGCGCTGGTGGCGATGACCGACGCGCTGACGCTGCACTGGGCCACCGGCCAGAGCCCGGTGGAGGATCTGCACCTGCCGGCGCTGATGGGCTGGATCGACCCGCCGGCGGGGATCACCGGGGCCGAGGCGGCGGCCCGGGCCGAGGACCCCGCCGTCTGCCCGCCCGCCGGCCCGGCCACCGACCCCGACTTCGACAACCACCGGCTCGCCCCGGCCATCGCCGCGTACGCCGCCGCCGAGGACGACCCGGTCGCGCGCGCCGGGGCGTACGCGGAGCTGGAACGGCTGCTGCGCGGCCAGCTCGCGCCCACCTGGGAGCTGATGTGGCGCGGCGTGGGGTTGCTGCGCGGCCTGCCGCCCGGCGCCCGGGTGGCTGGCCGGTGGGACGGCGACAAGGACGCCTTCACCGGCTACGCCGAGCACGTCGACTCAGGCGGCGCGCCGCAGCCCCGCCGCGACGGGGCGGTGGCCGCCGCCCAGCGGCTGCACCGGCTGGAGCGCGCCCAGACCTCGTACGCCGTCCAGCGCGCCTACGACGACCCGCTCGTCATGGCGGAGCGCCGGCTGACCGGCGAGGCGTTCGTCGGCGAGGTGACCCTGGCCGACCCGAAGCGGGTGGACGACACCGGCAAGCGGCCGGTGCTGCGCCCACGCGTCCAGGTCGTGACCACCGAGCCGGTGCTGGTGCCGGTCGGCGCGACGCTCCACTCGCCGACCCGACCGGCGCAGAAGGCCAGGGTGGTCTTCGTGACGCCGGCGGACGGCAAGACCGAGGTGGTGCTGGAGCTCTCCGGCGGGATGGGGCGCGGGCTGACCGCGCCGCCGGGCAGCGTGCCGGAGGTGGGGGAGCGGCTCTGCTACACCACCCTGTCGGACGCGTTCATGCCGGCGGGGGCGTTCCCGGCGGTCGAGGAGACGCCGTGGACGCACGGCGGCCCGCCGGCCCCGGCGCCCGCGCCGCCCGGCTCGGAGGTGGGCACCGTGCCCACGCCGCCCGACCCCGACGAGGAGTGGGCCTGACCCGACGTTCCGGCCTTCCCCGCCACCAGCCCGACTCTCCGCGCCGCGCGGGTCAGAATCGGCCTTGACCCTCACGTAACGGCAGGCTGGATCGTGGTTCCCGGAAGGAGGGAACGATGGCCTACACGGTGGGACAGGTCGCGAAGGCCGCCGGGGTGACCGTGCGGACGCTGCACCACTACGACGAGATCGGGCTGCTTTCGCCCAGCGGTCGCAGCAGCACGGGCTACCGGCGCTACGACGACGCCGACCTGGAGCGGCTGCAACACGTCCGCTACTACCGCGAGCTGGGGTTCCCGTTGGAGGAGATCGCCGCGATCCTCGACGACCCGGCGAGTGACCCGGCGGCGCACCTGCGCCGCCAGCACGAGCTGCTGACCGTACGGATCAAGAGGCTCCAGGAGATGGTCACGGCGATCGAGTTCGCGATGGAGGCGAGCAAGTTGAACATCCCACTGACCCCGCAGGAGCGGTTCGAGGTCTTCGGCGACTTCGACCCGGAGGCGCACGCCGAGGAGGCCGAGCAGCGGTGGGGCGGCAGCGACGCGTACCGGGAGTCGAACCGGCGCGCGTCCCGCTACAGCAAGGACGACTGGCTGCGGAACAGGGCGGAGAACGAGGACTGGGGGCGGCGGTTCGCCGAGGTGATGTCGTCCGGGGCGCCGGCCGACAGCCCGGCCGCGATGGACCTCGCCGAGGAGCACCGGCAGATCATCAGCCGCTGGTTCTACGAGTGCTCCTACGAGATCCACACCGGGCTGGCCGACATGTACGTGGCGGACGAGCGGTTCACCGCGTACTTCGAGAGGATCAGGCCGGGGATGGCCGCCTACCTGAGCGAGGCCATCCACGCCAACGCGATCAGCCGCGCCTGAGCGTGCGGCCCGGCCGCCCTCCGCAGGTCGTCCCCGCCGTCGGGGGCGCCCCGGCCCGGGCCGGCTCGCGCCCC